>NZ_JBECOT010000054.1:0-25897 GCF_040104395.1 Pseudoalteromonas sp. BZA4 | reverse complement strand
TGAGTATGGTCGTTAATCATAATGTGTCTCCAAACAAGATTTGAAGATCTGATCATGATGTTGAAATTTAGTTCAAAAAAATCCCCGCTAATTTCTTAGCAGGGATTTGTGTATAAGAGACAGCTTATTAGCGCCTTTTTTAATGTCTTATACCAATTCGCTTAATTAAGTGGTCTATTTTGAGGCAATAGAACCTCGTTGATAGCAAGGCAAAAATTTCGTTATTTAGTTTGTTCTAAATCAGAAATTTTTAACGCAGATAGCGACAGGTTTTATCCCTCAAAATGATTAAGTATTATTGCGGATTGGTATTAGATTACCTACCCAAGCAAATAGCTGAGCGGCTCTGCACCCCAAGTCGTAAATAGCACCACTAAGCACACTGCAAAAATAACAAAAGCTATCAACGGCGATTTTGTAACAGGCTCAGTAACCGCAACTTGCTCGCTACTGCCCGTTAGCATAGGTTTCACTAAGTTTTTTCCTTTAATGCGGTAAATCACAATCGCCAATACATGCAACACTATGGCATACAATAAAATGTCAAAGTTTAAGTGATGTAACCAACCGGCAAAATCTACGGTATCTGAGGATACATGCTCGACTAGTGGACCATCCGTTAATATATCGTCACTAGTCATTAAGCCAGAGGCTAACTGTACAATAAGTAACGCAAAAAAGGCTATCACCATATAACTACCCGCCGCACCGTGACCCGCCTTATGTTCATTGCTTGTAAACGATTTAATTGCGGCGATTGGTGAATGAATCAGCGCAGAGAGCTTTGCCGTTTTACTACCAATAAGGCCCCAAACAAGGCGTGTAATAATAAGCGCTAGAGTGAAGTAGCCTGCAGCAAAGTGCAGCTCCAACATACCTTCTTCAGCACTAAAATAGAGGGTTGCGATGGCCGCAACTAATAACCAATGGAAGCTTCTTATAAAGCCATCCCATACTTTAACTTTTGACATTGTAACTTTCCCTTTAAAAGACGCTAATGATTTCAGCAACAGGCTCAGCTATACATTATTGCAAACTTCAGTTATTTTGACACACCTCTATTTCAGCTGTTTTGATCTGAGCCATAACAACAAACATGAGCGATAAGATGCATAAATCAACAATAAGAGCCTTGCTAAAAGGATTTTTCGACATGCTCCCCTTATGCCTTGCGGTGTTACCTTGGGGAATTCTATGTGGCTCGTTAGCAGTTCAAAATGGTTTCAGTGCTTTAGAAACACAAGCTATGTCGTTATTGGTATTTGCAGGCTCAGCACAGCTCGTTGCGATTGAATTAATGGCCGGTAATACGCCGCTTTTAACTATTTTATTTACCACACTCATTATTAGCTCACGGCATTTTTTGTATGGTTTAGCTATTCGGCACAAAGTCATAGATCAACCCTTTTGTTGGCGACTGCCAGTGAGTTTTGTACTAACCGATGAATTATTTGCTTTTTCGCACCATCGTAAAGCCTACCGCACAAAAGTTCGCCTTATTTACGCGCTAAGTGCCGGCTTTAGTTTTTATATTGCCTGGAATATCTGGACCTTGCTAGGTATTGTCGCAGGAAGTCTCCTTCCCGATTTAACACACCTTGGCCTTGATTTTGCCATCGCAGCCACGTTTATTGCTTTAGTTATTCCGGGTGTAAAGAACCTTGCGACACTGGCTACAGTGATCACCGCAGGCGTTGTAGCAACACTATTAAAAAGTCAGGGCTTTCAACTTTGGCTTGTCACCGCGGCTCTTATCGCTATGACAGTGGGCTACCTAATTAGTCGCTTGCAAGCAAAAGAGGAGCATACACAATGATGACCACCATTTTATTAATGGCGTGTATTACCTTCTTCACACGTTACTTATTTTTGCACCGCGCATTACCATTCAAAGTCGGCCCGAAAATGCAGCAATTTTTAAGTTTTAGCGCCCCTGCCGTACTCACCGCAATTTGGGTGCCCATTGTATTTATTAATGACGAAGGGATAAATCTAGATTGGCAAAACCCTTACCTAAGTGCTGCTGTTGTGTCTGTTATCGTGGCTTATAAAACACATAACATATACTACACAACACTGGCAGGAATGGGATTATTTATAATTTTAAGTTAGCTGAGATACTTAACGCCAAGTAAGAAAAACCGCTGATTAAAATTTACCCTTTTAGAAAAACTCCAAGCAAGTTAGAATCAATGCAACAATAATAAAAAGTTATCATTATGAGCGAATTTCACCAACTCTCAGCCACCAGCCTACAAGGCCAAACCGTTGACTTTTCTGATTTTGAAAACAAGGTCGTACTTGTTGTAAATACTGCAAGTAAATGTGGTTTCACTCCACAATATGAAGGCTTACAAGCACTGCATGAAAAGTATCATGAGCAAGGTTTAGTAATAATTGGTTTTCCATGTAACCAATTTGGAAAACAAGAACCAGGTGATGCAAAAGAAATTAAAGAAGGCTGCCTAATTAACTACGGCGTTAGCTTTTTAATGATGAGCAAAGTCGATGTGAATGGCGAACATGCTCACCCTGTTTTTAGATACCTAAAATCAGAGTTACCGGGATTTATCACCCGCAAAATAAAATGGAACTTCACCAAATTTTTAATTGGTAAAGATGGCAAGGCAATTAAGCGCTATGCGCCACTGACAAAACCTGAACAGCTAGAGTCAGACATCGCAGCAGCACTGAGCAAATAACAAAGTCTAAAAGCAATAAAGAGGCAAATTGCCTCTTTATCTAAATTTATGCTTAGTCGTTCAAGTACTCGTCAAAGTCGTCATCGCCTAAGTTTCTGCGCAAGCGTTTTTGTTCAAGATAGTCTTCCAACTTCTTCTTTACGCGTTGCTTTTTCTTGTCGTGTTGATTACGCCCGACCATTTCGTACTCGTCTTCAACAAAATCGTCATCTAGCGCGTCATAACTAAATGTCTTACCCACAACCCACTCCATAAAGTGTTTGAGACCAATTCTTGAGATTAAAATTTGCTCGATGAATTGGCAAAGATTAAAAAGCTCAGTAGTAATTTAGTATCTAAAAAACCACCAAAATAAAGCCATACACCCATGCTAAATAGGTCATATGTCAATATTGTGAATAAATAGCGCTAAATTTGATTTCTGAAAAGTGAGAGTTTTTTATCGTTTCGATAAAAGTCATTTATGCATGTGTATTTTTTAGTTAATTTGACTAAAAAATGGTTAAAAAGTTATTCACCGCAATTTTTGAAAAAGCCTCAAAACACAGCAAGATTTTGAATTAATTGAATTTATAAATTTTGGCATTCAATTTGATTATGTTTTTGTGTCATTTCAAACAGGAAAGAAAAAAATGAAAAAGTTATTGTTAGTAAGTTCTTTATTTATCGCTACCGGCGCAATGGCTCATAACGATAATGATACAAATATTTCATTCAGCGGTGAGCAGTGTGATGTTGAATTTATAAATGATGTACGCATTACACCAAGCGAGTTAGAAGTATACACAGCCGATAATCGCACTATGAAAATCATCGATCAACACACTTTATATATCGATGGTCAAAGCGTGTCGCTTGATGCTTCACAACAGCAAGCAATTGCAGATTACTCAGACAGCTTACGCAGCCAACTTCCTGAAGTAGCAAATATCGCACTTGATGGTGTAAAAATAGCTGGTGTAGCCATCGAAGAAGTATCAAATGCTTTCAATATTGATGGCCTAAGCGACATTTCAGAATTAATGGACGATATCAGCGTAGAAGTACAAAACGCTTTCTATCAGCAAGGTGCGTTCACCATGGGTCAGCAAAATTTCGAAAAATTTGGCCAAAACTTTGAAGACCAATTCGATGAGCAAATCGAATCGGCTGTCGAGTCAGCCATGATGCAATCGATGGGCAGTATTTTAGTGGCGCTAGGCTCTGAACTTTTAGGTTCAGGTGGCGACATGGATGAGTTTGAGCAACGTATGGAAAACATGGGCGCACAAATCGAAGCTCGTGTAGAAA
Source organism: Pseudoalteromonas sp. BZA4 (assembly GCF_040104395.1). Classification (NCBI taxonomy): domain Bacteria; kingdom Pseudomonadati; phylum Pseudomonadota; class Gammaproteobacteria; order Alteromonadales; family Pseudoalteromonadaceae; genus Pseudoalteromonas; species Pseudoalteromonas sp. BZA4. Next base: position 21,905 of record NZ_JBECOT010000054.1, on the reverse strand, counting down.
CACAGGCAGCTCAACTTGAAGAGCGTGCAGATGCATTATGCGGCAGCTTTGCTGATATCGCTCATAAAGAGCAAGAGCTAGTGGTTCTAGTACCAGAGCTAAAAGAGTATCAACTATTTACTTTCAAACAGAATGCAGAGTAATTGACTAATTAACATCCCTGAACCAAAACACTTGGTCCTTTCGCGCAGAGCTTGCTCTGCGCTTTTTTATTTTTTGGTCAGCACAGTCAGGTGCGATAACGTTTTAATCGCCTGCTCTAAGTTTTCAGACCAAGGCAAGCCATAACTTAAACGAAAACAGCTACGGTATTTTTTACCCGCTGAGAATATCAACCCTGGAGTAATACTGATCCCCGCCTCAAGTGCCAAATGGAATAACTTTACCGCATCATATTGGCTACCAAGGTCAACCCAAATAACACAGCCCCCTTGCGGGTTACTTATACGCGCACAACTTGGCATATATTGCTGCAGGCACCAAATCATACGCTCTTTGTTGGTACTTAAGCGCTGTCTAAGCAAACGAATGTTACGGTCGTACTCACCGCTAGCTATAAACTCATACAAGGTCCACTGGTTTATAAGTGGCGCGGAGCAACTAAGCGCGCGTTTGTGTCGTCTTGCTTGTTCAGCAAACTTACCAGCAATGATCCAACCTATGCGATAACTGGGAGCTGCTGTTTTTGAAAACGACGCGCAGGTGATCACTAAGCCCTTTTTTGAATAGGCCTGTGCAGGCGTCGCACGCTTTGCCGTAAAATGTAAGTCGCCATATACATCATCCTCAATAAACACCACATCACGCTGCTCTAAAAGTGCCACTAATTGCTCACGCTTGGCATCAGGCATAAAACTGCCAACAGGGTTATTCAATGAGGTTGAAAACACACAGGCTTTTATATCATGTTCATCGAGTGCTTGAGCCAAGTCATCTAGCCATATTCCTTCATCAGGACACAGCGGTATTTCCAGTGCCTTTAAACCTAAGCTTTCAATTAATTCGATAATGCCAAAATAACAAGGCGACTCGATAGCAATAATATCACCGGGTTTAGCGACACACTTAAGGGCAATCGCCAATGCTTCTTGAGCACCATTGGTGATCACTAATTCATCGCTATCAACCCCAATGCCAAAATCCAGATAGCGATGAATGAGTTGTTTTTTAAGTGGTGCAAAGCCATCCATCGGCCCGTAATTAATTGCCGATGCGCCCGCTAATGTCATTACTCGGCGCATTGTTCGTGCCAGTGCTTTATCTGTAGGTGCAGCGGCTACAGGGTTGGCGATACCAAATGGCACCACATTAGCTTTATGGATAGCGCTGTAGACTTGCTCAATCAAGCCTTGCTTATTGACTGTGGTCGGCTCTCGACTGAGCCTAACTCGCTTTGGTCGTGACTGATTTAACTGTGAAGACTTTAAAAAGTACCCTGACTTTTCTCTTGCTTCAATCAATCCTTGCCCTTCAAGTAATTGATACGCTTGTTTTACAGTAGGAATACTGATGTTGAGCTTGTCTGCCATTTTTCTGAGCGAAGGTAACTTTTCACCCGGTAATAACGAGCCTTGCAAGCAAAGATCTCTAACTAGCTGAATAACTTGTTGATATAAGAACTCACTGTTACTACGACTGATAACTTGTGACATAGCCCACCAAACTGTATAGGTTGCATTTCTAGTTTTCTGTATATGTTAAGTATACAGAAGAGGATTAAAATGAACATACTTTCAATTTTTGGGTACTAACTATGAAAAGCGCCGCTCTCTACCTTGCTACAGTACTGATCTGGGGATCGACTTGGCTAGCTATTGAGTTTCAACTAGGTGATGTTGCTGTTGAGGTCTCTTTATTTTACCGCTTTGCCATTGCAGCTATTTTAATGTGGGCCTTTGTGCTCATGAAAAAGCTACCTATGCATTATTCACTGCGTGATCACGGATTTTTTGCTTTATTAGCCTTATTTAACTTTGGTTTAAATTATTTAGTGCTGTATTGGGCGCAGAACTATCTCACCTCAGCAATGGCCTCAATAGCGTTTTCGATGTTGCTATTGATGAACATTATTAACACCCGCTTGTTCTTCGCAAAGCCAATTGCGAAACGAATTTACTTTGGCGCTCTACTCGGCGTAATGGGTATTGCCAGCTTATTTTGGCCACAAATTCAGCAATTCGACTTGAGTAATGGTGCGTTGGTCGGGTTACTACTTGCGCTATCTGGAACCTTTGTGGCTTCATTAGGGAATATGGTCAGTGTTCGAAATTCACAACGTAACATTGGCGTACTTCAAGGCAATGCCTGGGGTATGTTATACAGCGCTTTAGGTCTAGCTGCTTATGTTTTAGTAAGCGACGTTGAGCTCACGTTGAACGCCCCGAGTAGCTATTGGGTGTCGCTTTTCTACTTAGCAGTGTTTGGTACCGTAATCGCATTTGCTTGTTACTTCGCGCTACTTAAAAACATCGGCCCTGAGCGCGCAAGCTATGTGATCGTATTATTCCCACTGGTTGCAGTGGTGTTAAGTACTTTATTTGAAGGATTTGAATGGCAAGCGAATACCTTTATGGGATTTAGCTTGGTGTTATTCGGTAATGCTATCGTGCTGACTCCTACTCGACAAATTAAAGCATTTTTTGCTGCACGTAACCTACAGCAAAAAAGCTCCGTCCCCAGTTAGAAGTGACTATGTCACCTCTAACACCAAGCGCCGGCAAATTTGCCGGCGCTTTTTTATGGCATATGAAAACGAAGTGCTTGTTTGTGTATCTTAATCTTAGCCGGAGTAAAACCAACAAGCTCACCATCGGCTTCTATAGCCAACCCTTTCGTGGTGACCTCAGCAGTAGTTAACCGAGCATATTCTAGCGCTTGCAAACCATGATGCTTTACGAGTAGTAAATACAAAAAGCTGATCAGGTTTTTCAACAAACCGCCAGCTGGCATACAGTAGCAATCAAGCTGACCATCATTTAACTTTGACCGAGGGGCAATCTTTAAGCCACCACCAAAGTAATGATGATTAGCAAAAATCGTCGCTAAATTACTGTAGCTGAGTGCTTTACCATTAAACTCACCCTGAAGTGACTGTGCCTTAAATGAAAATAGCTGCTTGATGCCCTGCCAAGTGTAGCCAAACGAGCTAAAACTTCCGGCTTTGTTTAGTTGAGTCACGACTTCAGCGTCAAAACCTATTCCCGCCACATTAATAAAATAGCGCTGATTGATTTGTCCAACATCGATTAACTCAGTACGGCTATTAAAAACAGCGTCATACCAAGCCTGTTGTTTACACGCAAAGCCACGAGCAAAATCATTCCCTGTGCCAGCCGGAATTAACGCGATAGAACAGCGACTCGACATTAATGCATTAACGGCTAAATGAAGCGTCCCATCACCACCAATCACCACAACTTGAGTTTCGTTTTTAGCCAAAAGCGCTATATCAGCGCAATCATTCTCAAACTTGCCTGTGGTTAAATACAATTTAGGCTCAATCTGTCTTTTTTTACATTCTTTTAGTAGCCAATCAACACTGTTTTTATGATTTTTTTTGTCACTTGGCTTTATTATTATCAACATCAACGGTTACTTCTTTTCTTGCATGGCAAAAACACCACACTCGTTCAAATTATATTAATCTGAATAATTAGTCACTTTCTCACTCTAAAAACGCATAAATAAAAATAACAAAAACTAAAAACCTTTATTTACCTACACTTCAGCGTTAAAGAAACTGCATAAGCATGCAAAATATCACTTAGACAAAAACTTAACCCCATGTTAATAAAAGGCTTTTGGATTAGAAAAAGTTATCCGACAGACTCAATTTTTATCGTTTTATTTTTGTCCAGTTTGATTGCAAAATACTCACGTTTTCAACCAAACACAACCCGGAGCAAAGTAATGAACCCAATTAATACATTAAACCAAAACGCTGCAACTCATGTTGCCGTAAAACCAACAAACCGCAAAGCAAAAATGTTGGCAAAACTAAATCGCTACGGCAAAAAGTTAGCTCTTGGCGGCGCAGTACAACACAAGTAATCCCCAACCATGGTTACTTTATCGGTGCAGTAAACACCCAACCACTAACGAAGATCCTTCTTTAGCTCCTCCGTTTACTGCTCCAACCCCTTTCTTTTAAGTTAAAAACAGCAATTAATTAAACCTTTTTACAAAAAACTCCCTCTTTACGCTCAAAAAACAAGCAAACAAACTTTTTCCTATTTACACAGCCGATTCAGCTAAGTATTATTCTCGCATCACGATGTGGAGAGATGGCAGAGTGGTCGAATGCACCGGTCTTGAAAACCGGCAGGGGTTTGTAGCCCCTCTAGGGTTCAAATCCCTATCTCTCCACCACTTATTTTTATTTGTTGATTAATTTCAGCAAATTACAATCAGAATTATGCGCTGGAGAGGTGGCCGAGTGGCCGAAGGCGCTCCCCTGCTAAGGGAGTATAGGGTTTGTAGCTCTATCGAGGGTTCGAATCCCTCCTTCTCCACCATTTTATTATTAAAAACCGCTTTTAAGCGGTTTTTTTATGCCCGAAAACTTGCACACTTCATTATATTTCATGCATGCTAAGTTTCTATTTGCTACACAAAGTGATGCTATGTTTCGTTTTGCATTTTTTACTCTTGCCCTATTTGCCAGCGCCTACAGTCAAGCCACTATTTATAAGTGCATGATTGACGGGGTTGCCACTTTTACAGAGCAGCCTTGTGGAAAAGATGCAGTAATCGTGAAAATTGCACCGCCACCAGCAAGTAGCCAAACACCAGCTACAGAGCAACCGCAAAAACCACAAAAGCCTGCCGACTTAAGTGTTGAAGATTATTTAAAAATTCAAAAAGCCGATCGTGAAATAGACCGCCTTCAACTAGAAATTAAAGAACTACAAAAACAACAAAGTGAGCGCATCGATAAACTCAATAATATGACGCAAGATGCCGCAAATAGGTTAGGCGCAGCCTCTATTGATGATGCTATCAGCAAACAAAGTGAGCGTATTAACGCTTACTATAAAAGCCAAATCAGCATCCTCGAAAAACAAGTAGCACAGCTAGAAGAAAACAAAAAGCAGCTCAAAGAGCGAGGCACGCAATCCAATTAGCTTAACTTACCAAAACTGGTCAGACATGATATAACAACATTTGCTGATTTAGTTTAGGGATCAATTGTTTTGCACATTCACACGCTCGAAGGTTATATTCAAAATATCTATTTAGTTGAATATCCAGATAAATTGATGCTGCTTGATGGGTGTTGCCGTGCTGATGTTGATACTGTATTTGACTATATTACCGAACAACTCAAGCGTCCCATCACTGACTTAAAACTGATTGTTGTCACCCATATGCACCCAGATCATGCCGGTGGAGCGCATGCACTAAGAAAGTTAAGCGGCGGCAAAATAGCGACGTCGAATGCTCCAGGTCAATGGTATAGAGGCATTGATGGTTTCTTAATGCATTTAACCGATATCGCTTTGGCTTGGTGGGTCGCAGGTAGGTTAAATAAAAAACGCCACAACCTTTGGTACAGCCGCCATCTAGATGCAGATTATTACCTTGCTACTGATGCAATCCTACCCGGCTTTGACGATTGGCAAGCACTACATAGCCCAGGTCACACTGACCGAGATATTAGCCTGTATCATATTCCTAGCGAGCGAATTTACATTGCTGATTTACTAGTAAAAGTAAAAGGGCAGCTTGTGCCACCCTTTCCTGTTTTTTACCCAAAGCTGTATTTAAGCTCTTTGTTGATGCTAAAAGCGCTACAACCAAAACGGATTATGTTTGCCCACAGCAACGAAGTAAGTATTGATGACATCGACTTTGAGCAAATTTTAGCGCTGGTCCCCGAAAAACCAATGACGCACTGGCGTTCCGTTAAAGCAAAGGCTCGACAAGCACTTAATTTAAAGCGCTTTTCACAGTCGTGATAAAAGTATCTATATCCTGCTGATCATTATAAATATGAGCAGAGACTCTTAAGCCTAAGTGACGTTCATCAACCGCAATATTCGCTGCAATAAGCGCAGCTTTAACAGCCGCTTGTTGCTCGCCAAAATGCATAATAGCCGTACCAGAGCATTTGTCAGCCTGTATGGGTGAGCGCATATAATCAGCTAATTGATCATGAAACTGAGCGAGCATTGCTAAGTTATGAGCGCGTACTTTCTCAATACCAAGATCAGCAAAGTAATTAATACTATGCGAAGCCAAAATATAAGGTGCAACTGAAGGGGTACCGCCCCAAAAGCGTAACGCGGTTTGATGATAAGCAAAGTGCTTAATATCAAACTCAAACGGATTTTGATGAGAAAACCAGCCAACATCTTGTGGCTGACAAAGTGATAGCTGCTTGCTGTTAACCCATAAATAAGCAGCACCCGGTCCACCACATAACCATTTTACACTCGAGCCCAACATAAAATCGGCATCAAGCTTAGTTAAGTCGACCTCTAAAATACCCGCAGACTGCGCAACATCAAGTAAGCTCAATGTGTTGTGCTGCTTTGCGATATTGATAATTTCGTTAATAGGCGCTTGCTGACCCGTATTTGAATAAACATGGCTTATAAAGACTAAATCAATATCATTATTTGCTAAATATGACTGCCAAACCTGCGCATCAGTTAAGTCTTCATGCTTACCAATAAACACGATTTCAGCACTTTCAGGTAGGGCTTTTTGCATCGCAAAACCCATGCTTGGAAAGTCACTTTCTGCCATTAACACTTTGCAATTTTCTTGTTGCAGTCGTGGGTGCGACATCAACAGCTTGGTTAAACCACTTGATAAGTTAACTTGTGAACAAAATAACTCACTTTGCGAGTTAAATAATTTAGCGAGACTACTCGTAAATGCCTCAACACCTTGCAACCACTGTTGCCATGGTTCTTTATTTTCATTTTGCCAAGCGGCAAAAAACTGCTGATGAAAATGCTGCTCAGCAGATTTTAAGGGTCGCCCCACAGAATGATTAAGCAAATAGCTGCCTTGTGGAATTACGAAATCGTTTTTGTTCATTACTTAATCCACTGTTTTAACTTAGTTAAATCATCAAACCGAGTTCGAATATCGTCCCTTTTTGCTGCCGCACGGCGATCACGTAACTGCTCTAGTGAGTTAAGTAACACATGCAAAGGCGGCCCACTGGCTGTGACTTTATCCATATGTTGTTGCTGCATTTGCTGTGAAGGCTGCGCTATGTATTTACTGACCAGCTGATTATGGTGGCCAATGGCAGTATCACCATGCAGTTTACACACTTGAATGAACAGCTTTAAGTTAGTTTGTAACCATTCGCTATCGCGCTCAGCTTCTGCCGCTAAAAAGTCATCCATAATGCTTGTCATACGCATGCTTTCACGCAGGATCTGCTGATCTTCAGGCATCATATACAAGAATTTATCCACCAGCATTTGCGAGTAACTAGGTTCATTAGCAAAACAAAGACCAAGCAATAAATCGATGACATTAATGCCCGCAAAATCACCAGCATTCGCGCCACGATATACCTCTTTACCTACTCGATACGGCTTGTAATACGGGCGTACACAATAGAAAAAGCGGTCTGTATCGAGCTTGTTGTATAACGTATTGTTCGACTCAATCACATCAAGCAATGCTTGTTTTGCTACTGCGAGTAAATCTGCCGCGATAGGATGTGATATCCCTAACGGCTGAATTTTTAATAAAGCATCTGCCGCGCGCTTATACGCTAAAATGCCCTTGGTATTGTAATCGATAAAGATTTTCTCATCTTCAAGGTCAGTAAAACGCTTATACAAACCATCAACCGCTTTGTTGTGGGTGGTTAAATGCGCCGTTGCAAAACGCGGGGTTACACCAATAGATGCACCAATGTGCATTGCCAACGCAGAAGCTTCAACAAGCGGTGAGCTTGTTTCACGAGAAGGCTCTGTTATCTCATGGCGACGGCATGCCGCCATATACAAGCCAACATTACCTAATAAGTCAAAGGCATTATCAAAGCCTTCATCGGTATTGCCCTCTGCCAGTAAGGCACGAATATGCTCATTACCTTCTTGCTCTAATTGACGTTTAAGGTGCTCACCGACACCCTCTACATTCGCTTTATCGTCTTGTTGCCAATATAGTTTTTCTAATTCGCTATTGATCTCAACAAAACGGGTGCGAAGCCAGCTATCAAATGCCTTAGTGTTCTCAGTCACAGGCTCACTCCAAAATAATTATATTGCGATAATGTTAACAGAGTTCAATGAGTGCTAATCGCCAAAATATAGACTAGAATCCATCTAGATTAGTGAAAATCACTCAAATAAAAATGAAATTAGATAAAAAAGACCAACAATTACTTAATGCTTTACAGGATAATGCGAGAACTTCTGTCTCAGAGCTGGCACACTCGGTTAGCCTGTCCGATACCCCTTGCCTACGCCGCATTAAAAAGCTCGAATCAGCAAATGTGATCAGCGGTTATCATGCTGCCATCAATCCTAAAGCCGTTGAGTTAAATGTGTCTGTGTATGCCTTTGTTCGCTTAAACCAAAACTCTGTTGCCGCTGCTGAGCAATTTGAACAGCAGGTTGAGAAGCTTGAACATGTGCTTGAGTGCTCTGTTATTTCAGGCAGTTATGATTATCTACTCAAGATTATTGCCGCTGATTTAGAAAGCTATGAAAGCTTTGTGAAACATAAATTAGGTAGTATTGATTGTATTGCTAACATCGAGTCGACGGTGGTTTTAAAACAAGCGTTCACTAAGCGTCATTTACCGCTCGCTTGACGCAGCTTGCTTGCAAATAAAACATAACTCGATAAGCTAAAAACAGGCTTTAAAAGGATGCTTAAAATATGAAATTCATCAACTTAGTTGCTCTTTCTTGGGCCATCAGTGGACTATTTAGCAGCCCATTAATGGCACAGCAACAAACCTGCCTTACTCAGCTTGAAGACCAAGCACTAATGATGAAAAGTAAGCGCGAAGGGCTGTTTAGAGAGCCATTACCACGCAGCCATAGCACCTTTAGCTATAATATCGAACAAGCATTTAGTGACTATTTAACCGCTGCTTACCTGCAAATTAGTAGCGAAAATCCGCGTGCTAGTTTGCCATGCCCTGTTTACACCGACACCTATCAGCAGCTTGTTGCACAAGGCACTAGACCAGCTAACGCGACTGTTGCTGATTTAATAAGCCCATTTGAACTTAAACAGGCCGATAGCCGTAAAGCCGTGCTCTTGATCCACGGTTTAACCGACTCACCCTTTACCTATCACGACCTTGCACAGGTGTATTATCAACAAGGTTATACGGTGCGCACAATTTTACTACCTGGGCATGGTACCGCTCCTGCAGCACTTAGAGACATCGATGCCGATGATTGGCAGAAGGCTAGCGTGTATGCCATTGAGCGCACATTAAAAGACTTTGATCAGGTGATATTAGGGGGCTACTCAACGGGTGCTGCACTGGTTATTGATTACTTAACTCAAGGCCCGGTCGATAATAAAATTACTGCTGCTATGTTGTTTTCACCCGCAAGCGAGCCACACAATAAAAACGGTTGGCTGGCGAAATGGGTCGATGCGATTCCATTTGTGAATTGGATTGATAAAGATGCGGACCTTGATTTTGCCAAGTATGAGTCGTTTCCATTTAGTGCTGCCTCAGCTAGTCACGAAGCAATGAGCCGTATTAGCCTTGATGAACTACGTCATCGCCAACTGCCTAATGTAGCAATATTTAGTACCTTTAGTGATATTGACACCACAATAGATAACCAAGCAACCTTTAAGATTTTAACTAAGCTGCACGACCCAAAAACGCGCAAGAATAATCAGCTTGATCGCCTTGTATACTATGGGGATGACAAAAACATCCCAGCTAGCTTTCCAGCTGATTACCAAATAATTCGTGATGACTGCGACACCGATGACTGTAAAAAAATCAAAGGGATGTCACACATTGGTATTGTTAATAAACCCAGCAACCCTTACTACGGTCGTAAAGCTTTGTATCGCAATTGCGGCAGCTACTTAGATGACGACACGCTTTATACAGCCTGCAAATACCAAAAAGACGTTGTGATGGGTGAGCGCACAGCCGAAAATTTACAAGCGCACAAGCCCTTCGCACGACTCACGTTTAACCCTTATTTCGATAAGCTTGCTATGCATATCAACGGTTTCATCAAAGATATTGAATCGGCTGCACAATGAGTGAGTTTAGCCACCGCTGGTTTAATCAAATAAGCGAGATTGATGCCGCTCTTTGGCAATCATTTTTTGATGATACGCCCTTTACCGATCACGCTTTTTTAGCTGCTTTAGAACAAGCAGGCTGTGTGAGTGAAGAGTCGGGCTGGCAACCAATGCACCTCGCAATTTACCAGCAAAAACAAGTCATAGCCCTACTACCTGGGTATTTAAAACACCACTCTTATGGTGAATATGTATTTGACTGGGCTTGGGCTGAAGCCTATCAACAACATGGCCTAGAGTATTACCCTAAATGGCTGTGTGGCGTACCCTTCACACCTATTGCAGGGCAACGAATTAGTATAAATCACAATAAGCCCGCTGAAGTCTATGCGTATATTCAGCACATACTCACAGAAACGGCAGCGCAATTAGACTGGTCAGGTTGGCATATAAATTTTTGCCACCAGCAACAAGCGACAGCATTAACTAGCGACACCGTAATGCAACGTCATGGCGTGCAGTTTCAGTGGTTTAATGAAGGCTATAATGACTTTGAGGACTTTTTAGCTTCACTCACCGCAAGAAAACGTAAATCGCTCAAAAAAGAACGCGCTAAAATAGCTGAACAACAGATAACCATAGAATGGCTCGAAGGTGCTGACATCAACAAACAGCACATGCAGAAATTTAGTCATTTTTACCGCCAAACCTATTTGAAGCGCTCAGGCCACAATGGTTATTTGAATACCGCCTTTTTTGAGTTATTACAGCAAAGCATGGCCGACAAACTGGTGTTAATGTTCGCTAAGTATCAAGGAGAAGTGATTGCCGCCACACTCAGTTTTAAAGATCAGAACTGTTTATATGGTCGATACTGGGGAACAAATTATGAGCTTGATAGTTTGCACTTTGAGCTTTGCTATTACCAAGGCATTGAGTACTGCATTACCAACAAACTTAAGCAGTTCCATTCTGGCGCGCAAGGTGAGCATAAAATAAGCCGCGGTTTTAAGCCCGTAAATACCTATTCACTGCATCATATTCAGCACACTGAGTTTGCAGCTGCCATTAGCGATTTTATTACTAGAGAACGCCAACATATGGCGCTCTATAAAGCCCATTGCGAAGGCTTACTGCCTTTTAAACAGCAATAATTGGTTATTCGCTGGCATTTGCACATCTTCAACCAAGGCTAAGCCAGCTTGCTCTGCAAGTTGGCAAATCGCTTCAAAATCACGAATCGCACTATTTGCATCTTGCTGTTTTAAAAACGCATCGAATTCAGCATTACTAGCACTGGTAAACTTACCTTGGTATTTAAATGGTCCATAAATACACAGCTTACCTTTTGGCGCTAAGTGCTTTGCTACACCTTGGAAAAAGCGCTCCACCAGTGGCCAGCTAATAATGTGCATTGTATTCGCCGTAAAAATGGCATTCACAGTTTCAACCGGCCAAGGATCATTAAGGTCGAGTGTCAGTGGCGCATGCAAGTTAGTTAATGCAGCTTCTTGATGCCATTGTAAAATCCCCGGGTGATTAACCTCGCGATCACTACAATGCCACTGCAAATGTGCTAAATGCGTTGCAAAATGCACACTATGTTGCCCAGTACCTGAGCCGACTTCTAATACATCCGTCACATCAGAAAAGAACGCTTCTAATACGTTTAAAATAGGTAATTTATTGTTTTCACAGGCTTGAGAGAAGGGTTTATCCATACAAATTAGTGCACCATGTTTGGTAATTAGTGCACAACAGTAAAGCAAAAATAAATAATAAAGTCGCGGTGAATTTATTAGTTAAAAACATAAAACCATTATTTTCAACAAGTTAAATTTATTGATCAATATTGGTACAGCTTATGCTATTTCTTAAGTGAATTAATCAATAGGAGCAATATTATGTATATCTCACCCTACACCGCTGTAGATGCAGCACTTGCAGCCAGCGAACGTGCTGAAAGCGAAAAAGCCGCCTTAACAAGTTGTGACGACAGAGCAACCGTGATCGATCTTCTTTCTCAATGTAACAAAGAAAATGTACAGGCGCCGAAAAAACATGAAACAGACCAGATTTTTATTCTCGGCTACAATTAATCACACACAGTTAATCCATTCAGTCTTAGCTTCATTATATAAGACTTGCACTAAAACCGATTAACTGTAATGATAACAATTATCATTACAGTTAATCGGTTTTTCTATGCACTCTCACAATGCTATGCTCCATTATCAGCGGCAAATGAAATGTGTTTGCCAAAGACCTGGGCTACATGCCCCTGCACTTGTTGCTAACTATGTTGAAGCGGGTTTAAACATTTCACGCTATTACGAAAAGCATCACAACTTTATTTTGCAAGAGCTGTATCTAAGACGTACCTTTCATGAACTACTTGAAAAGATGTGTGATTCATTAGTGCATAATGCAATTCGTAAACAATGTTTAGCTCAGCTTTATAAACCGCAACTTGCGCTAAAGCGTTACTACAAAACTCATAACTGTATTGAAAAGTATTTCAGTTTGGAGCGAGAAGCGTGCCTTCTCAGCCAAGAATTTAACCCGATTTAGGAGTGTTTATGAGCCAATTTAGAACCGAATCAGATAGCATGGGTGAGCTACAAGTCCCTGCCAATGCTTTGTATCAAGCTCAAACGCAACGCGCTATCAACAATTTTCAAATTAGTGGCTTAGCCATGCCTAAGCAATTTATCACCGCCCTCGCCTACATTAAGCAAGCTGCCGCGCAAAGTAATGCTGCTTTAGGCCATTTGAGCCAAGGTAAAGCCAAAGCCATTGAGCAAGCATGCCAAGAGGTCATCGATGGTAAGCATTTTTCAGAGTTTCCTGTTGATGTATTTCAGACAGGCTCTGGCACTAGCTCAAATATGAATGCCAATGAAGTCATTGCAACGCTGGCGAGCCAATTTGCAGGAGAAACCATTCACCCCAACGATGATGTGAACATGGGACAAAGCTCAAATGATGTGATCCCCACTGCGATTGCTGTAAGTAGCGCTATTAACATCATTTATGAGCTGTTTCCTAAACTCGATAAACTCAGTCAAAGCCTACAAAGCAAACAAGCCGAAGTAGGCCATATTGTTAAAACCGGTCGCACTCATTTAATGGATGCAATGCCTGTGAGTTTTGCACAAACACTGGCGGCATGGCAGTTACAAGTGGATCATGCAATGGCAGGCATTCGCCAAGCTCTTGAGCGAGTTTGTGAACTTGCACAAGGTGGCACAGCAGTTGGTACCGGCATAAATGCCGATCCAGCGTTTGCCGGTGAGCTTTGCCAACACTTGAGTGAGAATGTGGGTATTCGCTTTAGCCCAAGCAAAAACTTCTTTTATAACATCGGTTCACAAGATGCCATTGTTGCGCTGTCAGGTCAGCTAAAGGTACTTGCTGTAGCACAAATGAAAATAGCCAATGACTTACGCTGGATGAACTCAGGCCCTCTTGCAGGGCTTGGAGAAATTGAGCTTGAGGCTTTACAACCGGGCTCATCAATTATGCCGGGTAAAGTAAACCCTGTGATCCCTGAAGCGGCCGCTATGGTCAGCGCACAAGTCATTGGCAATGACGCGACCATTACAGTGGCTGGTCAAGCGGGTAACTTTGAGCTCAATGTAATGCTGCCTGTGATTGCCTTAAACATTTTGCAAAGTATCGAACTGTTAGCAAATAGCAGTGAAGCACTGGCAGATAAAGCGATTGCCAGCTTTAAAGTAAACCAAAGCAATGTTGATAAAGCGCTCGCTAAAAACCCAATTCTGGTTACTGCACTTAATCCGGTGATCGGCTATAGCAAAGCCGCAAAAATTGCCAAATTAGCTTATCAAGAAGGTCGTCCTATTATTGATGTTGCTGCTGAGCATACGGATATTTCGCGCGAAGAACTGAGCGAGTTACTGAACCCTGCCAAACTAACCCAAGGTGGTTTGTAATACCTATTTATTGCAGATAGGTGTAAAACTTTTATCTTACTGTAGCTCTGTGAATACAGAGCTACTTACTGAAAGCTAACGTTTTTATTGCTCCACTTTGAGCAATGTGTATGATAGTGAGTACTTATTCAACGATTTTTAGGTATGTTATGCGCTATCCACTATTGGCAATTTTATTTCCTGTGTTATTAACTGCGTGCTCGGACGCTGCAACTAATGAGCAAGCCGAATCAACGGCAACCAGCAATAAACTTGTCGAGGCACCAAAAGCCGTTGAAATAAAAAACGCTGAGGAAGTGACCAAAGCAGCCCCAGATAAAGCCACTATTAGCTCTGCCCATGAGCAACTTAAACAATTAATCGATGATCCAAGCTGTGACAACAGCAGCCAATGTAAAGTATTACCTGTTGGTAGTCGTGCTTGTGGCGGCCCAAGTAGCTTCATTGTTTATTCAACCAAAACAGCTGACACGGCTGAGGTTGAAAAACTTGCAAAAGATATCACCGCCCTTGAAAAGCAATTTAACGCAGCAAACGACATGATGAGTATTTGTCAGCATCTAACCGCGCCAGGTGCGCAGTGTTCTGAGAATACTTGTGTTAGAATCGAAGGCTCAGCGGCAAGTGTATACTAAGGAATAAGCAATAATGGTTCGTTCATCGACTTTCAAGAAACTTTTCATCACCACAACTGTGTTAGCAAGCATTGCTTTAAGCGGTTGCGAAACAACAACGTCGGGTAGCTCTGCACGCGTTGATCTAGGTGATTTAAATGATCAGCTGAACGATATCGTTAGCAATAATAGCTGTACTGCGAGTTTTCAATGTAAGGTGTTAGAAGTTGGTGAGCGGGCATGTGGTGGCCCAAGTCGCTATGTGGTTTATTCAACGTTAAACAATACACAAGAGCAAGCAGAGCAACTTGCAGAGCGAATTACAGCGGCTGAGAAGTCATCTGATCAAGCATTAACTGTTAACGATTGCTCACCAGTTCTGCCTGTACAATCGCTGTGTATTTCACAGCAGTGCCAAGCAATCGAGATTAAGTAAATAATGCAATAAGGCCGGAAACAATCACCACGCTGATGATACAAATCCCGGCCTTATATATGTACTTAACCTGCATTGTATTATGCACCCAGTAAGCATAAATGTAGCGAACAAAGTAACTTGCAGCAGTGCCAAATAATGCAAAAATAACTAAATACGCAAGTAAAATAATATCCACAGTCATGCCACTTCTTTAAAACATCTAGTCTCAGTGTAAGGGCTTAAAGAAGTAAAGGCAAAACCTTAGCTTTTTTTACTGTGTTCAATGAGTAATTCAGCCACGCGCTGCTTCACAGCACGCTTATCATCAGCTGCAACACCAAAGCGCTCAGCCAATAAAGCAATCTCTTCATCATTTAAGTTAAACGATAAACGCTGTCTGGTTTTTTTCGACTTAACGTCGAGCTCCAAAATCTTACGGATCATATCTGATGGCGTAAGCTCTTGGTCAATGGCTTGCTTCTTAATTGATTTTTGCACTTCAGAGCTTAAATCGAACGCCATTTGCGTGGCTCTAACGGCTTGCTCCTGACGCTGCCATTTGGCTTTTGCATCACTCACTTGGCATCCCCAGGAAATAAGTCAACAATATCGCTAATTGGTCTGGTTAACGTCAGTGATACCTCTGTTTCACCGCCTTCCCAAATCTCAATATTTAAACTATGCGATTCATCATCTGAGCTTAAACAGATCATTTCACACGGTTCACCGCCTTCATCTTCATAACGAGGTAAAGGCTTATTACGGTAGTCCTTATTATGGAAATAACACACATAAGGCGCTTCTGATTGCTTGTAGCTCGATGCTAAAAAGTGACTAAAACGCTCCGGACTATTTTGCACGTTAATTGCCGTTAATTCGTCTTCATCAAAAATACGAGCGAACTCATCAAGGGTAAAAATCTCATCAACATCGTCGCGTTGAATTTTGATCGCAAAATTTGCCCATTGCTCACCGTCATCTGATTCAATTTGCAAAAACACCACTTGGCCAGATTCACTCTCGAGTACCAACTCATACTCTGCACTACGTTGGTACTGATACGTTTGCACATCAATAACACGCAATGTCTGTCCTTTTAACCAGCTTGGGTAAGCGAACGAATCAATCACCGTCAGCATATCACCAACGAGTAATTGGCTTGGATCAGTAAGCTGACGCTCTGGTGCTTTTTTAGATTTGAAAAAGTTAAACATTGGCTGACTCCTTGTTGAAGCAAAAAAGGTAACCCAGTGCGTGGGTTACCTTTTGTCTTTCCGTTAACTGATTAGCTATTTTGTTTTGCTTTAATACGCGCCAGAATATCCGCGCTTTTCGGGTTGGTATCACCAATACCCGCTTCAGCCATTTTCGCTTTTAAATCATCGCCATTAGTATCAGCTTCTAATTGCTTAGCCGCACCTAACTGGTCTTGGCGGTCTTGCTGACGCTGCTTAATACGCTCTAGAGACTCACGTGCTGATGTCATTGATGAGCTATTAGTATTTAGCGTGCTATTAACAGCCATTGTTGCTTGCTGCACACTCTCTGTCGTTTTAACCATCGTTAATTGACGTTGGTTTTCTTTAATCGACTTTTCAGCATCTTTGACTTGCTGCTTTAGTTGCACAATGTGGTTACTAAAACCAGCTAACACTTCTTCGTGCTCTGCTTTCTCAGCTTCAAAATCACCGATTTTTTCTGCGATTTCTAATGCTAGCGCTTCATTGCCTTTTTCAAGTGCTTGACCTGCATACGCTTCATGTTCTGCAATTGATGCATCTAGTGCGCTAATTTTACGCTTCGTTTGCATCTCTTTTGCCATTACTTCAGTCAGGCTTTTTTTAGCGCGTTGTAGGGCATTTTGTGCATCAGCAATTTCTTGTTCAAAGATACGGATACCGTTTGCATCAACAATTGCTTGTCCTGCTTCACGAGCGCCACCACGTACAGCTGTAAATAGTTTCTTTAAAATACTCATAATCTTAACTCCAGAAATTGCTAATTAATCGTTTAAATAAATAGTCACGGCTTCAAGTGCATCAATCGCATTGTCTGCCAGTGTTACCAACTCATGGGTAATATCATCAAACGATGAATTAACCGATAACGCGCCAAAAATAGCGTATTTATCATCAATTTTTGCAAATGCGCTTAATGGGATTGGTACATTTAAACGTAGTAACGTTTCGTTTAACTCATTACGCATATCTGCTTGTACTTCGTTTTCAGCAAACAGGTAGCTAATACACAGTAATTGCTCTTCTGTTTGAGTAACAAAGATAGGTAACTCATCATTCCCATCGACGATAACTTGTAACACATCTTGCTCACCTTCGTTGGCAATCAAGAAAGACTCAAAGCTCACACCTTCTGTTTCAAAAGAAGCCAGTTTGATTGATAGTTCATTTAATTCCATGTCTCACCTTTTTACGTTTTGACATATTATGTCTGAGTTAAGATTTGCATAGCCGACATATTATGTCAACTATAAAATATCAATTTTTGTACAATTCGGTTTCAACTTGCCACGCTTGGCGGTAATAATCATATAAGGTTCCTGAACCTAATCTATTGACTTCAATCGTGTTTACTTGTTCAAAAAAATGATTCGGAAACACAAAAGAAGCCAATAAATATTCTTTGCTTACCCAACGAGATGGCACCGGTAATTCGTTAGTTTCGCGAATTCGCTGACTTGCTGATTTGCCAGCGGTGGTCGCGATAGTCCAACCCCATTGACCAAACGAAGGAATATTTTGTTGGTATTGCTCAACATAACCAAAGCCAGCAGCTTTCATTGTTTTAGCAATACTTAAAAATGCTTTCTTCGCATGATAAGGCGATGTTGATTGCACAGCCACAGCCCCATCAGGTGCCAACAACTGACGCACATGATTATAAAAATAATCACTGTACATCTTATTAAGATCAGGATGATTAGGGTCTGGTAGGTCAATTAAAATAGTGTCAAAGCGCTCGCCTTTTGCCAGCATTGCTTCGACTTCTAAAAAGGCATCTGCAATGCGAATATCAGCCCGGGGATCGCTCATAGAATGTTTATTTAGCGCTGTTAAACGTGTTCTGATTTTCTCTGGCGCATCATAGTCGCCAACATCATTACCAAATAAGTTTAACAGCTGACCATCTAAGTCAACCAGAGTGACATGCTCTACTGGCCACTTCAGAACATCACGTAATGCAAGCCCGTCACCGCCACCGATGATCAACACGCGGTCATGGCGATTTGAGGCCAACATAGCAGGATAGACAAGCATTGAATGATAAATTTGCTCATCCACACTTGAGAATTGTAAACGGCCATTGAGGTAAAGATCGGTAATCGCATTGGGCTGATTGCGGCTCAAACGCTCAGTTAAAACTAGGTGCTGATACTTAGTTGCTTGCGAGTAGATAACTTTATCTTTGTATAAAACATTGCTTAGGTTTTTCATCCAGCTGGTGCCAAGCACGAGCACAAACGCAAAAAACACCAACAACAGCACATGGCAAACTAGCAGTAGCTTAGCGAAGCGAACATGTTGATGATAGCGCCATAAAAACACGAGACCAGCAATAATATTAAACAACGCCGTCCAAGCTGCTGCTTGCATAATTGGCATAGCAAGCATAATGCTCACCCAAATAGCAGCACCGACACCGGCACCGATATAATCCGCCCCGTAAATAGTTCCCGCATTATTTTCTAAAAAGCGGCCATAAACTTGCTGGCGAATACGCGCAATCAGCGGGATCTCCATACCGATCAATAGCCCGAGTAACAGACCAAACACATAGGGTAAGAAACGTGACCACTCTTGTAGCTTTTCAAATACATAGCCATTAAGTACGGTATCTGCAGGCAAGTTAAAAATTTCGGAGAAGATATGCGGCAATGAATAACTGACAGCGATAACACTCGCTATCGCTAAAATACAGCCCATGCCGACCAAAGCAATTATGCTCTCTAGCCACGCGAAAGCAGTAAATGCATCTTTAAACCAACGTGCTAAAAATGCACCGATACCCATAGCGACAATCATGGTGCCGATCATGGCATAAATGGCACTCTCGACCGAGCCTAAGACACGACCTGCATAATGAGATAGCAGGTATTCATAAATTAGGCCGCACCCAGCGAGTACGGCCATAACAGTTATTAATAGGAAATCATGCCCAAGTAGATTGGCTCTACTTGGGGCGCTTGTTGTAGTAGACACTTAATTAGGCACCTAACAAGGTTGCCATAGTCGAGCCAATCGCAAATGAGATTGCTGCAGAGATAGCAGCTACACCCACGTTCTTCTGGCGGTTCACTTCATCTGAAATATCACAACCAGATAGGATGATTTTGATAGTCACTAAGTGTAGTAAAATGAAAGCAACTAAACTCACTGCAGCACTTAATGCCCAGTAACCTAAACTAGCAACAATGTTGTCAGCCGCATAAGGAGCAATACCTGATGCAGCAGTTAATGCCAATGCACTACCCACTAAAAAGCCAGCGTAACGAATACCTACTGCTAAGTTACCGTCAATAACCGCTTGCTGTAAGCAATCACCACTGCGATTAGTACGCTTGAATAACTGCACTCTATATTGACTGATCAGTAGCATCGCAATGCTGCCAATGGCAAAAGCTGCGATCACAATTGGAATACCATGCCAGCCTTCAGTCGCCACCCAAAATAAAGCTGAGCGAATAACAATAGCCACACTCACCACATGGCCAAAATCAATGAGTGCAGCAGTCGCATTACCTTTTACGATTTCGTCATGCAGGCTCACTTTACGAAGCGCTACCTTGTCTTGGAAGAAGTGACCTAGCTTGATAAGCACAATCGCCATCACACCATAACCTAGCATTTGTAATGCTTCTTGTTGTAAAGTCGGTGCAAATGAGCCGCTGCTCACGCCACTTAGAACAATAGCCAGTGCCACAAGTCCTGCCGCAAAGCTAATACCAAAAGCAAAATTGTCACGCTCAGTTATTTCATCATTAGCGTGTAAATTAGATACCCAGCCTTTGATAAATTTTAGGCTGACAAATAAAGCGATAATGATTGCAAAGTCGATTGCTAAAGCTTGCAACGACCAAGTTGTTATTCCATTAAATTCATACATGTGTTGTAACTCCGGTGGTTATTCTTTTCACTACTTACCGCGGCTAATGCCACGTGATGTTCTGCTCGAGCTGTTGCGTAATGACCCAGAGCTTCTACTGTAACTACTGCTAGAAGCATAGCTACTGCGTGTGCGTGGCGGCGTATAGCTGCTACGGCTTAATCCAGATGCACCACTGCGCTTAGTGGCATACGGACTAGTGAATTGTTTACCTTGGCGTTGATAAGACTGTCGAGTCCGCGTCTCTACCGTTTGTTGTGCTTTAATCTGTTTTGGGCTCGAATAACGATAACGGCCATAGTCATTGTAATAGCTATACTTTCTATGACGGCTCCAGCGACCATATTCAACTCGGTCGAATACATCGCCCAACATGCGATACATACCGTACCAAACCCAAAAACTGGTACCGCTGCTATTTGTTTGCCATTGCCCATAGTTAGGGTTACCAACTAACTGGTTACCAACACTTTCACCTTCAGCAGCTTCACTAATTGCACCAACCCGCGCTAGTGAGCCTTGCGACATATCGGCAAGCATATTGATAGGATCTGTCAGCGCATCCTGAAATAAAGACGGTTTGGCGGCATCACGAATAAGATCAAGTTGATGAAGAGTATCTTCATATGGTGGTATTAGATACGTAGACTTAACATCAGCTAAGCGTTGTGTAAGACCTGAATAAATAGCCCCTTCACGAGTCGCATCAAGACTAATTACACGGGCGATCTCAGAAAGTTGCGGTTGCTGCTCAGCAAGCACCTTGCCGTATTGTTTAAGTATCGTCGCATTACGCAAAGAGCCATTATCAAGCGCTGTACCGAGTTGATTTAATTCAACTTCAGCTTTTTCTATGGATTGTTGTATTGTTTGTTTCAGCTGCTCTTCTTTCGACTCACAGCCCATAAGCAAGCTTACCAAACAAAACAGGCTAATAAGTTTCCAAGCTTTTATTTGAGACATTCATGTCACCTGATTGTGGTTTAAAAACGCAAATAGTTTTACATAGCTCAGGTACTAAACCAAGATTAAAATTGCAACAAAGGGTAAATTGGGTGGTAGGTTGGGTAGAGCGAAGTGAAACCCAACATAAGTTAGCGAGAGTAAAGTTAGAAAGGGGAAAGTTTAAAGGTCTGGCGTAGGTTGGCTAGAGCGGAGCGAAACCCATCATAAGAAGAGCTATCAGCTTTCAGCCGTCAGCGATCAGCCGCGCGGTGGAGGTGTTTGGTGCTGCGTCTTCCTCAGCTGGAGGTTCTAGGCAAAGTGTACTTGTAGGTATGGCTTTGGCCGTGAATGTGTTTGTTAAGGTCTGAATTCGGCACTGAAATGCCTGCTACGGGGTTTGTTGCTGAGGGAGTCTCGGTACTAAACAACCACACATTTCAACTGACATCTGATGGCTGAAAGCTGACAGCTCAAAACGAAAAAAAGCCCGACTCTTTCGAATCGGGCTTTCTCTAATTTGGAGCCTGGCGATGACCTACTTTCACATAGCAGCTGCTACACTATCATCGGCGCTGTTTCGTTTCACTACTGAGTTCGGCATGGGGTCAGGTGGGTCCAAAACGCTATTGTCACCAAGCAAAT
>NZ_JBECOT010000053.1:0-25903 GCF_040104395.1 Pseudoalteromonas sp. BZA4 | reverse complement strand
TAATTATTTTTTGCTAAATCAATCGCAATAACGTTAAGATTCACCATGTATGGACTCCTTTTGTAAAAGTTTTGTCGCTTATTACGTTACCCCCCTGTGGGAGGGGAGTCCATACATCTCTGTGGTTCAATTTATTTTTGATGCACAAAGAGAATAAAATGAGAAGTGAATGAGTAACCCAATAAAACCATCAAATTTGTTTTTAATAATACCTCTTAAGCGGAGCTTCTCTTATCACCCCTTGTGAGTATGCAGAGGGTTACGCGATATAAAACCGCTGCCACACTCTTGCTAACTTGCTAACCCGCAACTCATCCCATTTAATCGTCTGGGCCTTTTAGGGTAAATACTAAATGCCTGCGCATGTCTTTTAAAATCACGCCTTTTTTCAGCATTGCGCCACTTAGGCGTTTTTGCCATTTTAATAGCTCTGGGGTCGCTGCATCGAGTGATTGCTGGTTTTCAAATTGAAAACATAATAGCAATGAGCCTGGGAATAAGTGGTATTCCACATCAAACCAGCATTGCAACATACCTTCGAGCTCTGCGCGACCTTGCTCTTCAAGGGCGTCGGCAACATTTAATACAAGGGCTTGCTGTTTTAATTGTACTTTTGAAAGCTTTTTCATTTAAAAACCAAAATCGAGTCGAAAAACAGATTATACCTAAGCTTTACGCTTGGCGGAATGCATTACGCCAGTCTCGCGGTGATAAACCAAACTGATGACGCAAAGCAGGCCTTGCTTAGTTTGCAAAGTAATTAATATTTGCAAAGGCCGAAATAACATCTTTGGCAAATGCAATACGGGGGTGCTTTAGTGCCCCTTTGTTCCAAACTAAGTAAATTATGTTTTCTGGTCCTTCGGGTCCTAGTTGCACAAGCTCTCCGGCTTTTATCTGATCGCGACAAAGGTAATCGGGTAATACAGAATAGCCAATGCCTGAGCGAATAATATTGCTAATAGCACGTATGTCTGGGCAAATAGCAATGACGTTTGAGTGGCATTTTGCGTTGAATACAGCTTCAAAGTATTGTCTTATCAAAGGCAGCTCTTCATCATAAGCAACGACATTGTAGCTAGAGAGTAAATCTGCGGTAATGGTGCTGTCTTTGATTTCTCTTCCATGTAGACGGTTCATCACCAAAATTAGCTTTTCTTTGTCGAGCACTAGGCTATCAAATAGTGCTGGATCAGGCGCTGATGCGGCAATAGCAATATCTGCAGTACCTGATTGCAAGGCATCAAAAATACTTACCTTATTACCAATATGCAGAACAAGGTTCACATTGCCAGATTGCAGTAAGTTGGCAATTTGTGGCCCTGACACACTGCTAATATATTCGGCAGGTCCTGCGATATTTATAGTGCCATGTGCGGCATCAGAACGTGCCCGTATCGACATGATCTTTTGCTCTAATATATCGATATGACCAGAAACCTGCAGCGCTAAATCATGTGCCGCTGCAGTGGGGGTAACACCGCGGGCTTTACGCTCAAATAAAGATTTACCAACTACAGCTTCCATTGCTTGAATGTGTGAGGTCACCGAAGGCTGAGATAAGCCTAAATTAGCCGCTGCCTTCGTAATATTTTTACAACGATAAACTTCAACAAAGGTTTTTAATTGCGTGAGATAAGACATGTAAATGTACGAGCCATAAATATTCTGATTGCTCCTCTTAATTTATCCGAATTCTACTCGCCCCGCAAACCAACTATGATGGCTGCACTTTCTAAGAGGATGAGTTATGAAAATGATATTACAGCGACTAACGCTTGTTGCTGCATCAACTATGTCGATGTTTGCAGTGGCGGGTGAAGGTGAGGTGTTGGTTATTTTATCAAGTGAAACAACCATGGATTTAGCTGACGGTCAGAGTATTGAAACAGGCTACTACCTAAATGAGTTTGGTGTGCCTGCGAAAGCATTGGTCGATGCGGGTTATGAGCTTGTCCTTGCAACACCCAAAGGTAATGCGCCTCAAGTAGATAAAAAATCAGTGAGTACCGACTACTTTGATGGTAATGAAGCTAAAATGCAGAGCATTCAGCGTTTTGTAGCATCGCTACCAGATATCAAAGATACCGCAAGTTTGAGCGAAATTTTAGCGGGTGACTTAAGCCAATATGAGGCTGTGTTTATCCCAGGCGGCCATGCGCCTTTAATTGATTTAGCAAACAACCCTGAAGTGGGTGAGATTTTGCGTCATTTTAATAAGCAAGGTAAACCAACAGCGGCAATTTGCCATGGCCCAATTACGTTGTTGTCGGCACAAGTTCAGCCAAATTCTTATTATCAAGCGATAAAAGATGGCGAAAAAGCATCAGCCAATAACTGGATTTATGACGGCTATAAAATGACTATTTTTTCAGACCCTGAAGAACGTGTTTTTGAAAGCAGTTTAGAAGGTAAAAAGCTTAAGTTTTATCCTGCTATGGCAATGGAAAAGGCCGGTGGAAATATGGCATTCGCTAGTGAGTGGCAGCCTAATGTGGTTGTTGACCGCGAACTCATTACGGGGCAAAACCCGTTTTCAGATAAATTATTAGCAGAAAAGCTTTTAGAAATGTTAGCTAAGTAAATTAGCTAATTAGCAATTTAAACCTAATTTAAGGGGCATTTAAATGTTGAACTTTATTTATAAAAATCAAACCGAAATTTTGTTTGGTAAAGGTCAAATGAGTGAGATCACGTCACGTTTACCAGAAAACGCTAAAGTACTATTACTTTTTGGTGGTGGCTCAATTAAGAAAAATGGCGTATACGACCAAGCAATGAGTGCATTAGCCGATGTTGACGTGATTGAGTTTGGTGGTGTTGAACCTAACCCAACATACGAAACGCTGATGCAAGCTGTGGCAACTGCTAAAGAGCAGAATGTTAACTTTATTCTAGCTGTTGGCGGTGGCAGCGTTATTGATGGCGCTAAGTTTGTTGCAGCAGCTTATAACTTTGCAGGTGAGCCGTGGGATATCCTTGTTAAAGGTGCTGAGTTTAGTAACCCACTTCCTATTGGTGCAGTTTTAACTTTACCTGCAACTGGCTCTGAGAGTAACGGTAACTCAGTGGTTACTAAAAAAGAGACGTCGCAAAAACGTGCTTTTTCATCACCGAGTGTGCAACCTGTTTTTGCAGTACTTGATCCTGAATATACTTTTTCGTTACCAGAACGCCAAGTAAGTAATGGTGTTGTAGATGCATTTGTACACGTTATTGAGCAGTACTTAACTTACCCAGTAAACGCGCCATTACAAGACCGCTTTGCAGAAGGTATTTTACAAACCTTGATCAGCGAAGGGCCTAAAGCGCTGAGCGAGCCGCAAAACTATGATGTAAGAGCCAATGTTATGTGGTCGGCTACAATGGCACTAAATGGTTTGATTGGTCAAGGTGTACCGCAAGATTGGTCTACGCATATGATTGGTCATGAATTAACAGCACTTTACAATCTTGATCACGCACAAACGCTGGCGATTGTTTTACCTGCGCTAATGCATGTTCAAAAAGAGCAAAAGTCTATTAAAATACAACAGCTTGGTGAGCGAGTGTTTGGTTTTAATTATAACGATGAAGCTGAGCAAATCGATAAAACGATTAAAGCAGTGCAAGACTTCTTTGAAGCAATGGCTGTTAAAACACGCCTTGCTGACTATGACCTTGATGAACAAGCAATCGACGCGGTTGTTAAAAACTTAGAAAAGAATGAGATAACAACGCTAGGTGAACATGGTGATATTGACTTAGCGAAGGTTAAGCAAATATTAGCGCTTGCACTTTAGGGCTTAAATTTAAAGGCGTAACATGAAGTGTTACGCCTTTTTAGTGCTTAAAAATCGATTTGCTAGAACTGGCTAAAGATAGCCAAAAGAGCGGTTTACTTGAGCAGTTTAATGCGTGATGAAAGAGCAATATCAGCTACGTTACCCTGAAAAAGTAAACTAACGTTGGTGAGTGTTCACTATTTCATTGAGCGCCATGCAAAGGTCGAGGCGGCAACTACAATCGCAATAGAAATACCAAGGTAGAGGGTTTCTATTGTGCCGCCGAATTCAACGGCGTGTTCTAAAAACAGAATCACTAAAATGACGGATGTTACCTGCACTAAGGTAATTTTTAAGTCATGAAAATCTTCGATATGAAAGGCGGCCAAAAACTGGCTACTCTTTGTGGTTGCAGGCGAAATGAATAGCCGGTAAAGGCTGATGGTAATAACTTGAAGAGTAATACCGATGAGTAATAGGTCGAGAATTTTTAAAAGCTCGACTATCATCTCTTTCCCTCCCTTAGCAGAGTCAGGCAAAGATATAATCGTTGTTTTAACAACATTAAAAACGATGTTCACACAGGTTATATAAACAAGTAACGATGAAATTGCTGTAGTGATAATCGCGATGATGACTAAAAACCGACTATTTTGAAAAAGGCGCTCCATATCAACTCACACAAATTAATTTCTTTGTTATACGAAGCTTAGCTGGTTTTTGATTAAATACAGCACGGCCATTAGCGAAGATGAACCTAACTTACTAGTTCTTTTAGTATTTACTCGTAAGTTCCGGTTGTGTATAAGTTTAAGGAACAACAAGGGTTGCTTCTATTAAGCATTAATACAAAAGGGATTTTTATGGGCTCGATGGCTAAGCACTCACTAGAACTGGATTTAAATGATAAAAAATGGTTTCGAAAGGCACTTTTGCTGGTGGCGCAAGGAATGCCTTAATTTTGTTACTAAGGATGTTTGCCCTATCAGCAATTGCAAGTGCGCTTAGTATGCTTTTCGTTAATTTAAAGCCATGAGCAGTTGTTGTGTGTTCTTGAATGAAATAGCGCCTATTAGAATTAATAGACGCAGTATGTACGCTCGTATTAAGCAATAAAGTCGAGGGTTACAAGTAGTCGTTTTTCGCCAGCAGCGAGTGTTGGTGAGCGGTGCACAAGGCCTTTGCCTTCGTTATCTTGCCAAGTTTCGCCTTTTAATAGGGCTACATCACCGACATTTAGAGAGTGAATTTTAGTATTTGCTGTCATTAAGCCTGATTCTTCATCGCTTAATCCTTGATGCCCTGCGCCAAGTTTAGTGCGATCAAGTCCTGCATTTTGCAACCACTGTGAGCCACTACCACAATATGTGCTGACTAACCGACAAGGAACTCTGTCAACATGAAAACGTGGGCACATGGCACGTTCAAGTACTCTTAGGCGTAATCCGGTGCGCTTTAATTCAAATAAATAACAAAACATATCAACAAGCTGAGCGAGGTCGGCTTTAAGCTCTTCTGCTTGAGATAGTTTTTCAAGGGCCTTATTTATGTCAGCCACAATGGTATTTTGATTGATCACAGCGTTAATACTGAGTTCTGGGTTGGCTGTAATACTCTCAGCTACTTCTGATTGCAGCTGCTCTGATAAGCTGCGTTGCCAAATTGCAATATTATGCTCAGGTTTATAAATTTGTGAAAACACCACAGGGCTTAGCGCTGTTGCTGCCGCTGATGGTAGGTTATCAGTGTCATGTTCTAATGCGTAGGCTGTCATTATGCTTCCTCCCAAACAGGAAATGGATCGGGCAGGGTTTGCCAAAGCGCTTTGCCTGCTAATAGTTCATCGTCGCTAAGTAAGCAGTTATCAAGAGCTTGAGTGATCGCTGCTTGATTGAGGTTTTGACCAATAAAAACCAGCTCTTGGCGCATATCACCAAAGGGTTCTTGCCATACTTGGTTAATTGAATCTAAGTAGTCGCTATCTGTTGGCCACTGATCTTTCGGTAAGGCTTTCCAAAATACCCCGCCAAAACCATAGCGGGCTATGCCGCCAGCTTGATTCCATTGGCAAGCAAATTGTGGTCGAGAGGCTAACCAAAAGTAGCCCTTGGAGCGAAGCAATTTCCCTTCTCGCTGATTGTTATGAATAAAGTTATAAAATTTTTCAGGGTGAAAAGGGCGGCGGGCCTCGTAAGTAAAGCTGCTAATACCGTATTCTTCGGTTTCTGGGGTATGTTCGCCGCGCAGTTCTTTTAGCCAGCCAGGTGCTTGCTGAGCTTTTTCAAAGTTAAACAGGCCCGTGCCCAAAATTGTGTTGATATCAACTTGGCCATTTTCAATGGCAATAAGCTCTGCAGAAGTATTTAATGAGCTTAAAATGGCTTTTAAACTCTCAAGCTCATCGGCGCTAATTAGGTCTGTTTTACTAATTAAAATGACATCAGCAAACTCAACTTGATCAATAAGTAAGTCGGCTACGCTTCGCTCATCTTCATCACCTAAATGCTCGTTGGTTTCTTGTAAAAATTTGGCTTCGTTAAAATCGTTTAAAAAGTTAACGGCATCAACGACCGTGACCATGGTATCAAGCCTTGCAACATCAGAAAGTGACACGCCATCTTCATCGGCAAATGTAAATGTTTCGGCAACAGGAAGGGGTTCTGAAATACCCGTAGACTCAATAACTAAGTAATCAAATTGGCCCGTTTGTGCTAAAGCGCGTACTTCAATGAGTAAGTCTTCACGTAGTGTGCAGCAGATACAGCCATTGCTCATTTCTACTAGTTTTTCTTCGCCGCGGCTCAGCGAAACATCGTTTTTAACTGTTGCTGCATCAATGTTTATTTCGCTCATATCATTGACGATTACAGCCACTTTTTTGTCTTCACGGTTATTTAAAATATGGCTGAGCACAGTGGTTTTACCTGCACCTAAAAAGCCAGAGAGCACGGTGACGGGAAGTTTGCTCATGGTAGTGACCCTTAATTAGATTAAACAAAATACGATAAACGTTTTGTTATAATATATCAATAAAGTATCATTTAGGAATAGCTATAGTTAATTGAGTAAGACTATTTGGCAGTGTACGAATAGGTACAGCTGGCTTAGTCTTTAGCTAATTGACTGCTTATTAAGGATTTATATGCGTTTAGCCAAATTGTTGTTAGCATTTTCTATTACTTGTTTACCTTATACGTTATCGGCTAAAGAGCTGTTAGCACCAAAGCTCCCTGAGGCTATACAAGAAATATACCCTACAGTAATGAATCAACAAATTTGGGTTGCTGGGGGCATCTCTACTGAGCTACCAGCATCAGCGGGTAAGATGACTGCAAAAGTCCATTATTGGTCGCCTGAGTATTCTAGTTGGCAATCAGCTCCTAGTTTGCCTGAAGGGCGTCATCACACGTATTTAATCGCAGTAGAAAACAGACTATTTGCCTTTGGTGGTTTTGTTAATAGCCAAGGCCAATGGACCAATAGCCGTGATGTGCTAATGCTAGATAAAGGCGCTAAAGCATGGCAAAAGGTGGCGAGTTTGCCTTTTGCGTTAAGTGAGACTGTGGGCGCAGTGCTTAATGGTAAAGTGCACTTAGCAGGTGGACGTAGCCCAAGCAGTGAGAAAAATGGCCAATGGCAGCATAGTTTAGATGTGAGTGCGCATTTAATTTTTGATCCTAAAAGCTTCACCTTCAAAGAAGCTGCACCCTTACCTTCGGCTAGAAACAGTGCGGCAAGTGCACAAGTAAACGGCCGTTGGTTTGTGTTAGGTGGCAGAACCATTGGCGGCGAGCCTATCACTGACATGCTCGAATACCTACCCGAAACAAACACCTGGCAAGCACATGCAGCACTCCCTAAAGCACGAGCAGGGCATGCGGCGGCAGTTATTGATAATGCTATTACTGTGTTTGGTGGTGAACATAGCCAAGGAGTTGACCGTGAGGTTTATAAATATGATTTAACCAAGCAGCAATGGCACAAAACTTTCGAATGGCAAACACCTCGCCACGGTTTAGGAGCTGTTACATTAGACGGCGAAATTTGGCTAGTGGGTGGTGCCACAAAAGTAGGGCTTTCTAAAACGAGCCGTGAAGTGAATAATGTAAAATTACTAGTAAGTAAAAGTTTATGATAATCATTCAAGATAAAAATGAACTCAAAAAATATTTTGAGTGGGTTCTATCTCATGCGATTAAGTTAATCAAAGTGGAGGGATCCCCTTTTTTATTCAATCAAGTTTAAGCATTAAGCTTGCTGCTCTTCATTAAGTACATTATGTGTAAATCAATTCTTTACTTTCGGCATTGAAACTTTGGTTTATAACTTGTCGCTTGTCTTTACATTTCTTTTCACTGTCTGTTAAAAATAATGTTATATTTGTGTTCTTACTTAAAAGTAATAAAATAATACAAATTAAAATTTAACGATCAGGTTTCAAGATGACATTACAAACAAATAGTCCGTTAGTAGAGCAGCGTGCCGATCCGTTTGTGCATAAGCACAGCGATGGTTTTTATTATTTTACAGGTTCTGTACCAACTTATGACCGCATTGAACTTCGTAAGTCTGCGACATTAGAGGGCTTAAAAGACGCTGAAACCTTTGATATTTGGTTTAAACATGACAGCGGCCCAATGAGTCGTCATATCTGGGCACCTGAAATTCATTACCTCGATGGCAAATGGTATATCTACTTTGCTGCCAGTGAAGAAGATGATATTTGGGCATTACGCCCGTATGTGCTTGAGTGTAAAGGCCAAGATCCGCTAAATGATGAGTGGGTTGAGCTTGGCATGATGCAAGCGGCTGAGGGTGATGAAAAGTCGTTCACTGATTTTTCTTTAGATGCCACCATTTTTGAAAATAACGGTAAGCGTTACTTTTGCTGGGCAGAGAAAACCGGCGGTCAATTTGCTGCATCAAACCTGTATTTAGCTGAGATGGAATCTCCAATTAAGTTAAAAACAGCGCAGTTTATGCTGACCACACCTGATTACGATTGGGAACGTGTCGACTTTTGGGTAAACGAAGGCCCGGCAGTACTTAAAAATAACGGTAAAATCTTTATTGCTTTCTCTGCAAGCGCAACAGGTGCATGTTACTGCATGGGCTATATGGAAGCAGATGAAAACAGCGATTTACTTGATCGTAATTCGTGGACTAAGACACGTATGCCTGTGCTTGAAACAAGTGTTGAAAAGAAAATTTTCGGCCCAGGCCATAACTGTTTTACAGTAGCTGAAGATGGTGAAACACCACTGTGTATTTACCATGCCCGAGACTATGAGCACGCAGTTGGTGAACCAAGTGTGGTGCCAAAAACAGACACCCGTCCACTTGAAGAGATTGTAAAAGATCCGCTTTACGATCCAAACCGCCACGCTCGAGTTATGGAAGTGAAGTACGACGAAAATGGTCGTCCACTATTTGAACTGTATTAATTTACTGTGAATCAGATATAAAGCACAAAGCCACCAACTTAAGGTGGCTTTGTTGTTTCTAGGCTCTGTTATTTAGGGCTTAGTTAAGCAGTAAAGCGGGATACAAGCTTTCCAGCTGTACGGAGCAACAACAAACACATGGCCGTTAAAACGATGAAACTCTGCCGATTGTGTGTGTCGTTTTTCAATTATCAAACTATCCATCCATTTTTGGCATTTGGCAGCCCATCAAAATAAAATTAAAAGAGTTTTTTCGACCATTTATAAAAGCTTGGTAAAGACGATACCTTTCATACAGTAGCTCAACAAAATTCAATACTAAAAGTTTAGATGTAATGAGAAATTTTACAATTTTTCACCGTTGAACTTTAGTATGGATAGAGTTCCACATTTGCTGAAAAATTAAAGCCTAGCAAGCAAACTGACCAAACAAGGTTATACTTTTTAGTACTAATGTACTTTTGATTCTGTTGGGTTTGGTATTTTATGGTGATTGGTGCGAGGCTCAAAAAACGCTTATTACTTGCTTTTACTGCTGCGTGTTTTACTATTTTGTTGGCGCAAACAATCATCAGGCATTTTTGGATATTGCCAACATTTGAAGCGATGACAAGACAAAATGACCGGATTGATATTCAGCGAGTGGAGTCACAGCTTCAGCAAGAGCTTGATGCGTTGTCAAAAATGGTCTTCGATAGCTCAGCTTGGGATACCATGTATGAAGCTGCACAGCAACGTGATACTCAGTGGTTTAATAGTGATTATGTTATCGCTGACGCACTACAGCGGTTAGACGTAAATGGTTGGTATTTATATGATACGCAGGCAAATATAATTGGCGGTGGCAGCTTTAATAGTGATTATCGGCCTTACTCACCAACGGTTTTAGAAACCCCCAATTTGTTGATAAAAAACAACCTAATAATCTTATCTGACGATATAACTACTAGCCAATCTGAGTCAATTCATAAAGTCCGGTTTATTACTATAGATAAAACGCCAGCCGTGACGGTTGCTTACAATGTAACTAGGTCTGATGGCACAGGCGAATTTGTTGGTACTTTACTGCTTTGGAGCTTTATTGATGAAGGCTTTATCGAAAATCTAACACCAGGGTTAGCAAATGATATTAGCTTTTATGGCACTGATGAAGCACCAAAATATAAGGAACATCTAATTAGGGTGTTTGGTGAAAAAAGGAGTGCAGTTGAGACGACTCAACACAATCGACGGCTTTACTTAGGAGTCAATGATCAAGCAGGTGACTTACTGTTTGTACTATCTATCGCATCTCGTGAACGGACTTACGACCGAAGCTTGTTTGATAGCTCTTTAATTACCGGTTTATTGATCTCTGGCTCTGTGTTTATTTTGTTTTATTTATATATAAATCAACAGGTTTTAAGGCCACTCAGAAAGCTTTATACATTGGTAAATTCAGCAATCAGTAATAATGATTTTAGTGCTCGGGATGAGTACTTTGGTAATAACGAATTGCACCAGCTCGGGCGAGGTATGAATGAGTTATTTACTTTGATAGAAAATCAACGTGATGAAATACTAGAGCGCCACCAGAAGTTAAAACATATCAGTAACACCGATTCAATGACGACGCTTGCCAATCGTCGTGCATTAGATAAACATTTTACAATGCTTACCAGCGATACTGATTTAGCATCGCAGCCTATCTCAATGATCGTCGCCGATATTGATCATTTTAAGCTCTACAATGATTTGTATGGACATGATCAAGGTGACAAGGCGCTTTGTGAAGTCGCCAATCTTCTTAAAGATAATACCAATTCAGACAATCATTTTGTTGCTCGGTATGGCGGCGAAGAATTTGTTATAGTGCTTAGCAATACCGATAAGCAGGAGGCACTCAAAGTGGCTGAAACGCTACGAAATGCCGTTGCATCTGCTCATATTACTCACCAAGGTCGTAAAGACTTAAGCTATATTACCTTATCGATAGGTGTTGCCAGTAAGGATGTAAATGAGGCATTTGATTCAGATTGCTTATTCAAAATAGCAGATGACGCGCTTTATAAAGCGAAAAAGCAAGGCCGTAATTGCTGCGTTGCTGGGTGAAGCTCAGCTATTGCTTTATAGCTGAGCTTAACGCTTTAAATTGCAACTAAGCTTTGCTCAAGCATTGCTTTAATTTGCTTAACAATTTTTGCTTCTGTTTCTGGCTCAAATTGTTGAATACGTGGGGTGTGAATATGCCCTGTAGGGATGTCTGAATTAAGCTCATCACGTAGGCGAATACTACGATACGAAATTTCATTTGATAAGTAGCCGCCGCCACCGCCTTTTACTGCTATCGCACCTTCTAATTCTTTAAGTGATTTTGGCTCAAATGCTTTTTCAAGCGTAACGACTTTATGATTGTCGTTGATTGGGAATGGCCCTTTGGCTTGTTGCATTTGCTTAACTGGTAAGCTGAACGTTACAAACTCATTGCCCGGAAGAGGGCGGTCGTTAAGGCTCGAAATTTTCGGTGCAGTTGCTGTGCCGCCATACACAATATTGGCGTTATCGGGCGCCGTTACACTGCGGCGTTTACCCGGAAAGCGTTCAAGGTCAAAGTCTTTGCTGCCCATACTGATAGTGGCAATCATATCGACATTGTTAAGTGCATAATATGGCGCAAGTAATGATTCGATAATACCTTGGTCAAAGTCTTCGTAGCGTACTGGCACCATCACCGTATTGATCTCGGCGCTAATGCCATTGTAATTAATTACTTGGCCATCAAGTAATAATGCTGCAACACCGGATGGGTTACTTTGATTAATATTTCTATCTAATAAGAAGGGATCAAAACCTGTAATTAAAATGCGTTTGTCGGTTTTTTACTGTAATCAAGGTCGGTGCGGCCACGGCTGCCATTCTCAAGCATTGTTAGTAACGCGGTTTGTTCACTGTCGGTTATTGTAAACTGGGGTTTGCTGGTACGAATAATTTTGCTTGAAAGTAAACGTGCCCAATATAGCTCTCGGTCGTCGAAGCTGTTGGTTTTAATTATACGCGCTTTGGCATCGCGCCATAATTGTTTAGCGTAATCATCAATAAGGTCACTTGCTTGCTGATAACTAGCAGCCGCTTGCCACTGTTTTTCAAATTGGTTCACTTCATCAGAAAAAGCACTCAACACCTTTGGCATGGCTTTGCTGGCTTTTTCAATACGCAGTTCTTCAACGGTTAAATTGGCTGCAAATGCAGTAAATGACGAGGCGATTAAGCCGGTGGCAAGTAAAACTTTTTTCATGATTATCCTATTTAGTTACAGCACGTTTAGTAGGCTTGCGTTAACTATCCTATGGATAGATGCCGAGCGCAAATAAAATCGCTCAACACAGAATTTGAAAAATAATGAATTAAAGGAGATAGCGCTTTTGATCAAAGTTATTTCTCAAATGAAGGGCTTTTAATGTTCGATATTGAATAATTAATTATCGTTTTTCGATAATTTTAGTTTGTTTTTTAACTTATCTAGTGCCATAGTAGTTTTTTTACTAGAAGGATCGTGAAAATGAAATTTGGTTCTATTGCAGTGGTTTCGCTGATTGTGCTGTTATTAACTGGTTGTACGACAATTAAAGTTGAGGAGTCTCACTTTTTATATCCGGATAAAAAAATAACGATGCAGGAAATACAAAGTGTTAATGCCACCGCCAAAACGCAGGAGATAACTTTAAACACCGATGAGGGTACTAGACTTAAGGGTACCCTTATTAAAGTTGCAGATGCTCGTGCTACGGTAATTTACTTCGGTGGTAACCAGTTTCGCGTTAGTGCCGCAGGTGGGGAACCGGCAAAGCTACTTTTACCTTTTCAAGTTAATATTTTAATGATGGATCATCGTGGTTATGGGCTTAGTTCTGGAGTACCTAGCGTAGCTAATCTGCAAGCTGATGCATTACAAGTATTTGATTATGTAAAAGGCAGATCAGACCTAAATACTTTGCCTGTGGTGATCCATGGTCATTCTTTAGGAAGTATGATTGCCGGTTATCTTGCCAGTCAGCGTAACGTTGATGCTCTGGTACTTGAAGGGAGTGTGACAAATGTTGAACAGATGACAGCAGCACGAATTCCGTGGTTTGCTAAACCGTTTGTTAGTGTTGAGTTTAGTGAAGAGATTAAACAAGTCGATAATTTAAAAGCGTTACAAGTTTATCAAGCACCGCTATTAATAATTACCGGTGAAAAAGACACTCAAACTCCACCTGAGTTAGCTAAGTCACTATATCAACATGCAAAATCTCAGCAAAAGCAGATTTACATTGCAAAAGGGAAGCACCATTCTAATGCGTTAACAGGTAAGCAGTTAGCGACTCATTATGAGCAACTTCTAAAACAAATAACACTGAGTAAATCGTCATGAAAAAAATTGTTTGGATGAGTTCGTTTATTCTAAGCCTGCTATTTTTTACGCTTATTAGCTTGTTAGTAACAAGCATTATTGTGCTTTTCAGTGACAGTAATGTTTTAAGTTTTACACAAAGTAATGGTGCGCATATGTGGATTGGTCTTGAAGTCAGCGGCTCCTGGCAAGGAGTTGCACAAACATTAAATGAGCATGGTTTTGATAGTGTTTTATGGCTTGGTCTTGTGCAATTGCTACCGTTTATTCTGATCAACATAATTTTGATTCGGTTATTTTTGCTTTACCGGCGTGGATCCTTCTTCGCTATTGAAAATATACAATGTTTTAAATGGTTAGGTGGCGTATTATTGGCGCAATTTGCACTAGTTGTGTGCTACCCGTCACTACTTATAACTCTTCTTAACTTGGCAACAGGATCAGATATCGGAAGGGTCGTGGCTATACAAGATACTGATATTATAGGCTTAGTGATGGGATTAATTATTTATGTTATTGGTTGGATCATGGGTCAAGCGCAGCAGCTACAAAAAGAGCAAGAGTTAGTGATTTAATGGCGATTATTATTGATTTAGATGTAGTGTTAGCTAAGCGAAAAATGAAGTCTGCAGAATTAGCTGAAGCGATAGGTATTACGCCACAAAACTTATCAGTTCTTAGAGCTGGACGAGCTAAAGCTGTGCGCTTTACGACCTTAGATGCAATTTGTAAGCACTTAGGTTGTCAGCCTGGTGATATTCTGCGTTTTGAGGATGACTAACGAAAAATAAGCTTTGTTTGTTTAGTTTGAGAGTCTTTTAATAACTTGCGGTATTTTGCTGGGGTGATGTGCATTATTGCTTTGAATTCTTTGATTAAATGAGGCTGATCGGTAAAGCCACATTCAAGTGCAATATCTGCAAAGCTTATTTCAGGGTTGTCTTTAATTGCTTGTTTAGCAAGTTTTACTCGGTAGATACGCTCAAAATACTTAGGGGTGACGCCGCATTGATCCTTAACTTGCCTTTCGAGCTGGCGTTGACTGAGTGGGGCAAGTTGGTAAGCAGTTTCGAGTGGCGTTAACTCAATAAGGTTACGGATTAAGTGTTTTGAGTGCCTGTTGCTGTGGTTAATGTTTTTATTATCAGTAAAGTGGCGGCTAATAAGTGCAACAAACGCGGCTAAGCAGGCTTTATTTTGCAGATCTTCGGCAATTTCACATAGGGACTGTTCTGCAAGGAGTGGGTGAGCATTACGCTTTAGTTCAGACAATACGGTTGGGTTAAAACGAATACCACAAAACTGTGCATCGTGTGAAAATGTGACTTTAGATGCCTGAGTCGATGTTTCTTGCACTGCATAAGGGGCAGCAAGCGGCTTGTCATCAAGTAAAACTTCACCAACAACAGGAAACACAAGCCCTGTGGCACCATCGCAGGCAAGCCATTGCTCTCCTTGAGAGTGCGCTGTGGCATACCAAATAGCTTGTATGCTATCGGCAAGATTGCCCTTTGGGATCATTAATTCGAGCGTTAAATGGTTACTCATTAAACTTCACTGCCTCTATCGATAGCGAAAGTATCATCAATTGAATAGCGTTGTGTCAATTTTTAGTCCAAAAGTAAGCTAGATTAGGGGCTGTTATTCGCACCCTGTTTTTAATCCTGCTATGCTACGCCCATTAGCAATCACTGAGTATTTGAGATGATTAACGATAACGATGTAATTGAAACATTAGACGAGTTAGAAACATTTTTACGCCTAGTTGAAACTGGCGGTTTAGGGCTAGAGAATGTAACCGGTGTTGCTCTTGCAACCAATAATAGTGATGGCCGCCCATTTATTGCGGTACTTGATGATAAACATCAACTTTTACTTGGCCGTTACGTGACAACTGAAGTGTATGAAAACGGTAAAGATATGGTACGTTACGGCACTAAAAAGCCGCATTAACGTTTTTCTTGTTGAAATGAATTGCTATAGTGGTGGTTTGTTTTCGTGATTATTTATTAGTTTTAAAAGGAAGTTTATTTTATGAGGTTTTTAATGTTGGCCTTGGTTGGTTTCGTTTTATCTGGATGCGCAAACTCAGGTAAAGAACAGGCAAATAACGATGGCTTAATTTGTAAAATGGAAAAACCGACTGGCAGCAATATTGCAACTCGTGTATGCCGTACACCTGAACAAATTGATGCTTTGGAAAAAGAAGGTAAGCAAGGTATTCGTGATATTCAAAGGAATAGCACTAATACAATAAAATGAAGTACTGGCTGCAATCAGCTCTATAGTATTTTAGCGTTTCAATGGCCACATTTTAATTGTGGCCATTGTTTGATGATTGTATTTAAGTTTGTGCGGTAAAGCTGCTATATGTCACTTGCAAAATATTTAGATAAAGAGAACTCAGCCTTATTAAAGCTTGCGTTCTTTTAAATCTAACAGCTAATAATATTAATAGTTTAGTTAATTGTGTTAAGCTCTCTGTGAATGCTCATTACCAGTTCACCAGGAATGCATAATTGGTTAGCGAGCGTTTCTAAATAGTGTTTAGAAATTGCTTGGTTTAAATCAATCCTGATTTATTTAAATTACCCACTAACTTTTGTAAGTCTTTCATTGTTCTCTCCTTGCAGTCATGTGCCCAGGCTAGGTGATTTAAAATCAAA
The DNA here is from genome assembly GCF_040104395.1 of Pseudoalteromonas sp. BZA4. NCBI lineage: Bacteria > Pseudomonadati > Pseudomonadota > Gammaproteobacteria > Alteromonadales > Pseudoalteromonadaceae > Pseudoalteromonas > Pseudoalteromonas sp. BZA4. The sequence continues at coordinate 9,657 of NZ_JBECOT010000053.1, read as the reverse complement.
AGGAAACGAGATAAATGTTACAAAACACATCAGGTAACAATTATCTGCTTTAGGTACTTATCTTTAGCTTGCTTAAAATACACCCAGTACTATAAGTTAGGGTTTCTGTTTGATTAATAATAAGGAAAAACTCATGGCAGACAATTACACACCACCTGAAGCAAGCCTTCAGATGGCATCTGAAAATAACTCAGGGCAGGGGAAGGTAGACGATTTACCCGAGGGCATTAAAGGCTTTAGTTGGGGCGCTTTCTTGCTAAGTTGGATTTGGGCAATTGGCAACAGCACTTGGATTGGCTTATTGGCCTTAGTGCCTTATGTTGGTTTTATTGTGTCGATTTATCTGGGTTTTAAAGGCCGAGAAATGGCATGGCAAAATAAACGTTGGGATAGCGTTGAGCATTTTCAACGAGTACAAAAACAATGGTCATTTTGGGGCGTGTTGATCATTGGTGGCATATTTTTATTGGGTATTGTAGCGGCGATAGCTATCCCTGCTTACCAAGCCAATGTCTAACTTATAAATAGAGCGAAAAGCCAGTATTTACTGGCTTTTTTTATGCCTGAAATGGTCAAAATATGGGTTTAATTACTTACTGAGTTATTATGTTTTTCATTCTTTATTTTATGATAATCGTAAAATAAAGTTTGACAACCATAAATCCGCTGTGTACTTTTTAGACTATGAAAATACGAATCAACCTAGATATAGAATTGGCAAAGAACAAAATGCAGCTGAAAGAGCTATCTCAGCGCATTGATATTTCTATGACCAATTTATCATTACTAAAAAACGGAAAAGTGAAAGCGATCCGCTTTAGTACCCTTGAAGCTATTTGTGAAGAGCTTAATTGCCAACCCGGCGATATTTTAGTGTACGAACGCGATAGCGAATAACTTTACAACGCAACAGGATTTTGGAGGGCATATGCTCAACCGTGACTATTTACTACCCGGCATAGCAGCAGGATTACTTGCTGTGATTTTTCCCATGTACTGGATTTCAGTATTTGGCGAAACACTCGATGGCTTAGGAGAGGCGCTTAAGCTTGATTTACAAAGCTTAAACTTTTCAGACCTTGTGTTCGTGCTCATCGGTGCACTTGAAATTTACGTGTACCTGAGTTTGCGCAAAGCACTAAAAGATATGTTCGATGTTGAAGGTGTACGCATACTGTTATGTGTGCTTGCGGTGCTGGTATTAGCTTTTCATGCCACTGTGTTATGCGATGTTTATCTTGCCGTAGCTGGTGATAAAGCATCGAATGATGTAGTAGAAAGTATTTCAATTATTGCCATGGTGGTCTCGGCTGGAAGTTTAGGCTTGTATGCCTTAGTGGGTTTGATCACAGCCGCGTTATTACTAACAAAGCGCCATGGAATGTCATCGTTGCTAACGGTGTTTTCTATCCTATTGTTGCTAATGTGCATCTTACAGCTAACGGTGATTTTTGCTTACTTGAATGTGTTTTTATTCCCAGCAGCATTATTAATTTTAATGGTGTTCTTTATCAAAAAGCCTGAGCAAATCGAAGTGATTTAACAACGCTTTATAACACAAGGAATAGGGTATGAATGGACGCTTTGGCAAACCGGTTACCCCGACTTTTTAGCGTTTGATGTTGCCTTGCAAAGTGCTTTTGTACCCTGCTTAATAGGCCTTGGCATCATCTTGATAGGTATGCTTTTGGTGCGTTTCAAAAAAGCGAAATAAGCAACGTTTGACTGTCACATTTTTTAACTCGTTCTCATGACTAGCTTAAAGTTCAACTGAATATCCCTCTATTATTAATAAGTCAATTTATTGAAAAAATAAAAGCTTTTTATTTCATAAGCTTGGATCTTTAACAGGTAATTTAATGTAAATTCTAGATGTTTTGCTGACTTTTTAAACGCTTATTCAGTTTAAGTGGTTGTACCTGTTGCAATTTTGCAATAGTGAATCAATAATTCCTTTTCAATCAAGTGGTTATGTTTTCTGTTTGGGTACTTTTAACCGTTCAGATTGACTAAGCACTTTTAAAAATAAAAATATGGAATTTTTTGATGTATAAAAAAGTACTTTACCCTTCTTTGCTAGCAATTAGCGTCTCTGTTTTATCTGGTTGTGGCACAACGCCTGAAGAGCTAGCAATGCAAAAAGAAATGCAGCAAGCTTTTATTAATAAATTGAAGGGCTCAACTTTAACGAGTGTAATCCCGCAAGCCCAGCAACATCAGCAGCAAAAGGTTGAGAAGCCGGAAGTTGTTATTTCTGAAAGTGAATTATTAACTCAGAAAGAAATCGTTGACCAAACTGGTGGGCCAGCAACATTTATGCGTGAAAAAGATGGAATATTGATAAATGGTTCAATGTTTCATGATTACGAAGGGGAAGTGGCTAACTTAGGTGCTGATCGTCTAACAGGCCAATTTACGTATGCAATTGAGAACTTTGATGGCACGTTTACTCTAAAATACAGTAAAGCAGGCTCAAGTGAAGGTGCTGTTAAACTTGCAACTGTTACTAAAGATAATGATTCATTTAAAGTGAAAACGGTGACAGGTAAGTCATTTACAGGTACGTCTGTTACACCAACATCCGATGGCTTTATTGTAGGGCGAGCGGGCTCTGCTTTTCGCTACGTGATCGGTTCTAATAACGTAAAATCTATTTCAATATTAGATGGTTACCACATCGCGAAACACCAAAATGGTGATGTTGCATCAACAAATTTTATTTTGCTAGAAAAAGATAAAACTAAAAGCAATAACCCTTTAACAGGGTTATTTGAGTCAACTAAGAGTTTAGGAAATACACTAGGCTTTAATAAAGTTGATGATTATATTCTGTTAAACATTAACGACAGCACAATTGTTCCTTTAGATGTGAGTATCTCGGGTAAAAAAGTTGCAGAGCACTCAAACTGCCGTAGTAAAGGTTTATACAATGAGTGTGACAATGTTTCTTTCAAAGAATCGTTATATAGAAAAGATGGATTCAAGAACAACAGTCATTATTATTGGGCAATTGATTGGATTAATACACCTTCAGGCCCTCTTGCGTTCTACAAAACGAGTACAAAAGTAAAAGTTGTAGATATTAATAGAAAACAAGTGCATACCGTCTTTTCTAGAACACTCGGTGTGAATGAGTTTATTTTAATTGAAAAACGAGATGGCACGGTTGCAGTAAAAGCGCAGTTAGGCTTTAGTCATGATCAAGTTGATAATATCGAAGGCTTTATCAGTACAAATAAAGAAGAAATAGAACCAATGCAACAGCTTGGATCATAATTAGTTTTTTGAATATGCTTAAAGCCCCCGTTTGGGGCTTTTTTGTTTCTTCTACATCAATGGTCATTGTTCATTAACGTGAACAGCTATAGTATTTGCTTTACATTGATTATTCAGGGTAGGGCGCATGTTACGATTTTTTTCTATAGACCAAGGTGTGATCACAGAAACTGAGCCAGCTGCAGATACGCCTCTTGCAACCGCCATAAAAAATGCCCACTGGATTGATACCATAAATCCAACCGAAGAAGAACGACAAGCGCTGGCAAGCACGCTTAATATCACACTACCTGTTGCTGATGATGTTGAAGAAATCGAAGCCTCTTCCCGTTGTTTTATTGACCATGAAGGTTTGCATGTGCATGCGCTTTTCATGTCACCAAATGAAGGGCGCTTTAATACGGTAACCGTGGCTTGTTTGCTACAAGACAACTGCTTGCTGACAATCCGCGATGATGAACTAGCCGATTTTCGTCTATTACGACTGCGTGCTCGTAAAGGGCAAGTAGCGTGTGATAATCCAAAGCAACTTTTGGTGACTTTATTTGACCAAAAAGTCGAAAACCACGCTGATATGCTTGAAGACATGCATCACCAATTAGAAAAACTCAGTGCCTACGTACTTGAAGAAGATGATTCTGATTTAGAAGAAGCTGTTAGCCGAATTTCTCGCCTTGAAGATAATAACGGTAAGGTGCGTTTATGTTTGATGGATACTCGCCGGAATATCTCGTTTTTACTGCGCCACCTAGGAGCGCCTACAGAAGATCGAGAATCACTACGTGAAATTGTGCTTGATATTGATACCCTCATGTCTCACTGTACATTTTTGTTTGATAAGGTTAATTTCTTAATGGACTCGACTCAGGGTTTTATTAACATCGAACAAAACCAAATTATCAAAACTTTCTCAATTGCCTCTGTGGTGTTTTTACCGCCGACCGTCGTCGCCAGTATTTATGGAATGAATTTTGATAGCATGCCTGAACTGCAATGGGCATGGGGTTACCCGTTTGCAATTGGCATTATGTTGCTGTCTGGCTTTGCACCATACTTGTTCTTTAAACATAAAGGTTGGTTGTAACAAAGCATAAAAAAGCCCAGCAATTGCTGGGCAAGGGGTCTTCGGATAGACCTAGGGGGTTTAACCTTTCAATTCGCCGGTAGACGATTCGATATGTGCACGAACAAACCATTGAAATTGTTCTAAATCAGCCAGTTGGCCGGTGATCATATCTTCAGAAACTGGGTCTAGCTCACCAAGCTTATCGATAGCTGCACGGTGGTCTTTATTGACTCCGTTATACACTTTATCAAGCGCTGTTAGATGGTCAGTAACTAAGCCTTTACCAATTGAATAATCTTGCCAAGTACGGCGTTCTACAATTGATTGTGGTGTGCCAACAGGTACGCCGCCCATAGTTGCAATACGCTCTGCAATCGTGTCAGTCATCTCTTGCACTGCGCTTACTTGCGGGTCTAACATTTCGTGTACACCAATAAAGTTAGGGCCAACAACATTCCAATGAATGTGTTTTAAAGTGAGGTGTAAATCGATTAAAGCGACCATGCGCTGGTCTAGAATAGCAATCGTGTCAGCTGCAGCTTGGTCTTTAACACCGGGTGCTGTAAATTCTGCGATTTTTGATGATGAATTACTCATTACTCCTCCGAGATTATCTATAAAATTCCTTTCGCTTTTAGTTTAAAAGCGCGCTTGATCAGGTAGAAGCAAGCGCTGTGCCTAAAATAAATGTAACGTTAAATTGTTGAATTTTAAGGTTTAATTTTATTTTGTTTTGAGGTGGAGTGGTTGTGGTGAGGTATGAGTATGAAAACTCTGCACACCTTCTGTAAAAAATTCAGTGTGCAGATACAAATTTACGACTTAAGAAAGCAATGCAGCTGCTAAACGAACAAAATCAGATGAAGTTAGAATTCCCACTAGGTTGTTTTCTTTATCAACCACAGGCATGCAGCCATGACGGTTTTCAACAAAAAACTTAGCAACTTCGTGAAGCGGTTGCTCTGGCGAGATACTAGTAAAATCGGTAGCCATAATATCAACTACTTTAGTTTGCTTTTCTTTGCGTTCAAGGGCGCTGGCGCTGTAATTAGCCATGATATTCATTACCTGAGCAATCATGATTTTTTGCGTTAACATGCCAACTAAGCCACCGTGCTCATTGATCACTGGAATATGGCGAACATTCTTCTCTTTCATTAGATTATGAGCATCATGCAGGGTATTTTGCGCACTTATGGCGAATGGGTCTGGCGTCATCAAATCACTAACTAGGTGTGTCATGGCTAAATCCTTACAATTAATCAAGTTGTGGTAAGTCTAGCGCTTATCGAGTTAATTGCACTTTAGTTAGATCAAAGTTTTAGTGATTAACGGTGCAAGTACCTGCATTACTTTGCTGACAATAGTGAAAGTCTAAATAATAGTGAGACTTAGCTGGGCGTTCACCTTTAGTGAGGTATTGATACATCAACTCGGCAGAAAGTCGGCCCATTTCAAAAGGGTTTTGACCAATATTGGCCGATGATAATCCTTGCTGTAATACTTCTAATTGCATTTGCTCAGTATCAGCAGAAACGATCACCACCTCTTGATTGGCAATGCGTTGTTTATGTTTAGCAATCATGTTTGCATAGTTAGAGTTAAATTGAGCAAAACCCGCTACCGCTAAAAATAGTGGTGGATTTTCAAGGTTAAGCAGTTTGTCGAGTTGACCGAGGGAGACTTCTCGCTTGCCTAAGCTATATAAAGGGCATCTATCGAACTCACTCCAGCCATTTTCACCGCTTAAACGTTTATCTTTTTGCCCAGATAACGCATAGCGAACACCTTCAATACGCTTGTTTAAATTAGGTGTTGTTGAGTGCCCTGATTGAATACAAACCTGGTTATTTTCTTTGTTGGTGAATTTTTTTAATTCGTTACCTAAGGCCACACCATAATCAAAATTATTGGTACCTACGTAGGTTAAACGGTACTGCTGATCTTTCTCGAGCAGATCAGAGTCAAACGTGATCACAGGAATGTTGTTATCTTTAAGCTGTTTTAACTCTCTTTCAACAAGGTAATTGGAATCTGTGGTTGCGATTAATAAACCACTAATGTTGTTTCTGCGAACTAGGTCGGTGATCACTAATACTTGCGTGCGAATATCTTGAAAGTCTTTGGGGCCGTCGTAAATACATTCAAAATCGAGATGCTGTTTTGCAAATTGCTCACACCCTTTAAAGGCTTGCTGATAAAAGCTATCGTTTTTGGTTTTACCCACAACAGCCACCACATATTTAGCCTGAATTGGCAGGGCAAAAAGCCAAAAACTGGCACACAAAAGTACCCAGTTTAATTTAAAATTTAATAATACTTTTAAAGACATAGCACTACATATTGCAAGTTAAGTATAAGCACGAGCTAATTATAGTGGCAGAGTTCGAATTTACCAGTCAGCATTTGCATCAATCAACTGGCTTTAACATATAATGAAAAAGCCTTTTTAGGGAAGCGGTTATTTTTGCTACCTTTTATGACTCAAATGGAGTGGCTATGATCATATATAAATACTGGCAGCAATTAACAACACTTTGGCAAAAGGCCACTTTTTTATGGGGGGCTTTTTTTATTCTATTTAATGCATATTGCTTTTTTTGGCGTCATTTAATTGCGGGAGGCCAATATCAGTTTATTGACTCACAAATTTTTTGGTTAAAAGAGTGGGGGGCTTTATGTACTTTAAATATTGTTCTGGTGGCTTTTGTTGATTTAAAAGCCAGGATTAATAGCAACTTATTTGTTTTTATTATTACGTGCGCAGTGACTATTTGTTCTTTGGTGATGCTCCGTATTTTTGTTGATTACTCTTTTTATGGCTATGCAATTGCTGCTTCATTCATTCAGCTTTTACCAAAGTACTTAATCGCATGTTGTTTGGTATTGGCGTTATGGCGAGTATGCAGCGTGTCGCTCTTGTCAAAAGCAAAGAACGACAAGCCAGAGAAAGGTCTATCTGAATATATTGAAATAAACCATAAAGGGGTTGTTAAGAGACTCTCCCCAGAATCAATATTATTTATTAAAGCTGCCGGTAACTATATAGAAATACAAACATTAACCGAATGCTTTTTAAAAAGAGATACCATCAAAAACATTCAAGCTCACTTACCTTGCAATGAATTTAGGCAGGTGCACCGCAGCTACCTTATAAACTTAGCTCATATTGAAGATTTTAATCTTCATAAAGCAAATGCAACTTTAAATATGAAACTAGGGTTTAGCATTCCTGTTAGCAAAACTTTTAAACCAGCATTAGCAAATGTATTAAGTGAGCCAAGTGTATTCGTCACAGAATGAAGGGTTTCGTCACAATCTTATTTAAAACAAAAGCTTAATCTTTACTATTAAGTCATGAATATAGTTTTTAAGGATAAAATTCATGACAATAAATACACAGAAAACACATAAGTTTTTGCATTGGCTCAGTGCGCTATTAGTCATTAGCGTACTTGTTTTGGGTTACTACATGACCTGGGTGACTGACTACAGTTTGTATCATTGGCATAAATCAATTGCGGTGATCATTGCCATCGTCTGGCTGTTAAGAATAGTTTATAGGCTCTATCAGCCGTTTCAATCTACTGTACAAACAAGCTTAACTAAGTGGTTGCATTTATATCATTGGGGCTTGCTAATCTTGCTAGCTGTAATATTACTGTCTGGTGCTTTTTATAGTGGTTTCGGCGGCTTTGGTATTGCGGTTTTTTCGTGGCAGTTAGTGGCTAGTAATTATAACGAAGCAGGTCAGGCCGTTGCGTCAAGCGCCTGGTTAAGCGATTTTGGCTGGCAAATTCATATTTTATCTGGCTATGTGCTATCAGCTGCTCTTTCAATCCATATTTTAGCGGCGCTTAAGCATCACTTCATAGATAAAGACGCGACCCTAAAGAATATGATTTAAGCGTTTATTTTAATTTGGTTTCGACCATTATCTTTCGCCTCATAAACAGCTTTGTCTGCGCGGTTTACTAAGCTTTCAAAGCTGTCATTTGGTTGCCAATTGGTTAAACCAAAGCTAGCAGTAACCGATATACGATGTTCTCGATAAGCTATTTGACTGCCTTCGATGGTTTTACGAAGGCCTTCTAAAAATTGTGTCGCAGAGTTGATGTCGGTAGCAAAGAACAACAGTAAAAACTCTTCACCGCCGAGCCTGCAACATAAATCTTCTTTTTTCAAATGGTGTTTCATTAGATCAGAGAACACTTCGAGTACTAGGTCACCGCCATCGTGCCCGTAACTATCATTAATACGTTTGAAGTAATCAATATCAACTACGCAGGCGAATAAGCTAGATGTTTGACTTGGGCTGAATAGTTGCTGCTGTTCGGTAATGAATTGTAGTCCGCGGCGATTGTAAAGCCCGGTAAGTGGATCTTTTAAAGACAGCTCCAAATAGCGTTTTTTTTCATCCACTAACAGGGTAGTGATGAGACCAAGGCCAGTCATAACAAACACGGTTGCATGGGCAATAACCGTGAGAGAGTATAAGGTCGCTAAATTGTGTTCATGGGTAATGATACTCAGCTGTGAAATAGGCACCAAAAGAAGAATACACTGCGCCATCGACAACACTGTATTGCCTATGTTCTTCTCACAGACAGCGCGCTTTGTTGTGTAGTAAATAAGTGCAGGTAACACGCTTAGCGTAAAACAGGCTTCAACAAGGGCAAGTTGATTTATATTTTGAGTAAGGAGGGCAAATACAGAAAAAATAGCACCATGAGCAATGATTATCTTATTAAAGCGGCTGGGTTCATCATGGTTATAAATGGATAATTGCAGTAATGTCATGGAGATCATATAAATCACCACACCAGAGCGAAAACTTGGCGTAAGGTCTAATAAGTCTTGGATCCACAGCCATGCAAAGCCAATGACACCAAGGTAAAAAAACAGGTTAAATAAGTAAATCGAGCGGTTATTAAAACTACTGCGTATCAGGCGCGTGGCTATAATGGAGCAGGTTACTACCGTAATGAGTAAGAAGACAAAAAAGCCGTGGTAAAAGTAATTCTCTACGTTACTAGCCATGAGTCGCACTGAAAAGCTCTAGGTAAATAAAGCTTAGCACAGGAAAAATTACTCACCTTTAAATTGTACTAGCTCAGACTTGATCTGACAGTTACCCGTTTTTCAATCGGTGACTGTCAGTTTAGATTTGAGCTAAATTATTTTCAGTTGTTAACACCAAGCGATTTTGTCGTACTTTAATTACCACGCGATTCTGTCGTAATCGCTAATTACCAAGGGAAATTGACGGTTATCTTTAACCGTGTTCTTTAAATGTTTTGTTTAAGCATTTGAGG
>NZ_JBECOT010000052.1:0-26136 GCF_040104395.1 Pseudoalteromonas sp. BZA4 | reverse complement strand
TTGTTTGCGTTACTTAGTAAACTAAGCTTCGCTGTTAGAACTCAATCTGTACGAGTGCCCACACAGATGATTGCTTTATATTGTTAAAGAACGTTGCGACGTTGTCGCTAGGGATGCGTATAATACATCCTTAAATTTTCGAGTCAACACTTAATTTCAAACTTTCTTTCGATTATTTGAAACCGAAGTTTCACTTAACTCTCTGCTACGTTGTTCAGCGCCTTTCGTTGCTGCCCGCCGTGTCAGTGGGGTCGCATTATAGGGAGATCCAAAAACAGATCAACACTTTTTTTCGATCTTTTTACTGTTCGCTCAAAAAGCGAACTAAATTTACCGAAAACAGCAAAAACGGTCGCTATTATGGCTGTTTTTTAAGCCAATATTCATAATTTAATGCAAATTTCATTGCTATGTTCATTTAACTCGTTAAGATAGCAAGTTCACAATGTTAAATTAATGTTTATTTCTTGTTTATTGGTAGATCAAAATGAAATTACCCGATCAAAAATCTTTTCTTTTCTCCGTTATTCTTGCTGTTTTAGGTTTTGTGGTTGTTAAGTTCGCACTTGCAAGCTTAGCTTTAGACCCAGCGTTGCTATTTGGTGCAGGCTTATTAATTGGTGCTTTAGTTATTGCAGCACTTTCATCAGCGTCAAGTGAGGAGGCCGAAGTAAAAACAAAAACACTTTATGTTGGCAACCTACCTTATCGTGCTAATGAAGGTGTTGTTCGTGCTTTATTCGAAGAACAAGGCAAAGTTTTCAATGTACGTTTATTAAAAGATAAAAATACAGGTAAACGTCGTGGCTTTGGTTTTGTTGAAATGGCTGAAGCTGATGCAGATAAAGCAATCAATCAATTAAATGATAGCGAATTCCAACAACGCACTTTAAAAGTGCGTGAAGCAAAACAAAAACAAGAGAACGAAGCTAACAGCTTTCGTGAGGGATCTGATCAGTCAGCGTAATAAGCTCAACGCTTAATTGCGAATGACCAATAGAAGCCGTTGCATAATAGTGCAGCGGCTTTTTTTTACCTGTAGTAAGAGTAAAGCCTTGTAGAGCAATTAAACTTTCAACGCGCTTAGCAATCGCTTTGCCTGAGTCAATAAGGAAGATCTGTTGTTTATAGTAGTCACTGATCGCGCTGGCTAATAATGGAAAGTGTGTACATCCAAGTACCAATACATCTATATCTTCTGCTATCGCTAAATCACTCAATACTTTCTCAAGCTTTGCTTTATTGAGTCTCTGTGTATGAAATAGTGTTTCAGCAATTTCTACCAGTGCTGTTGAGCCATATAAGCTGACTTGTGTGCCTTGGCTATGAGTACTAATTAAGTTTGCAGTATAACGACTCTTGATGGTTGATGGTGTCGCCAGTAAACCAATATGTTTGCTGTTACTTATAGCGCAAGCAGGTTTTATTGCAGGTACTACCCCAACAACTTCTATACTTGTGTGCTGACGAATAGTTTCTAAGGCAGAGGTAGAGGCGGTATTACACGCAATAACTAGGATATCAACGTGTAAGTTTGCTGTTTCGATAAACTGTAGTAGCGCAAAAAGGCGTGCTATGATCGTTTGCTGGCTCTGCGCGCCATATGGCAATAAAGCATTGTCCATAAAATAACTATAATCAGCATCAGGGATCAATGCTTGGATCTGTTCAAGTACAGTTGTTCCACCTATACCAGAATCAAACACCATTATATGAACTGACAAACTGCTTACCTCGGATCATCAAAGGTCAGCAGTTTGCCATGCAGCTTTATAAAAAGAAAGAAAGGGCTAAGCCTCTTCTTCTGTTGCCGAGCGAAGCTTATTCATTTGCTCAAACATTGCTTTGGTATAATCCACCAGCTTACTGACTTCTTCTTTATCTTGGTTTAACCATTGTAAGATGCCAGCCAGTTCATTTTGCAAACCAATATCGCCCGCTTTATTAAACGCCTGTTTCAAGTCGTCATTAAATGGCGCTATTTTCTCAGCAACTTCTTTTTCAGGGGCTGGTTTATATTCTTCATAGCCTTTAATCGCTGCTACTGTTTTGGTTTGTTTCAGATCCATCGTAAAGCCAACGAGTTGCTCGTTACCTAAGTTAAGCTCTTTAGCTTGTTCAAAGGCATCTTCTAATGAACCAGAGAAGAATGTTTCGCTAACGCTTTGTAAGTCTTTCATCAATTCATTGATAGCTTGCTGCTCTTGCTCATTTAAATCACCATTGACCGACATCGAGAATGATAAATCACGTGATTGCGAAGACTCACTGACAAAGGCTTCGTTGTCACCATTTTTGCTATAGCTGCTTGCAGACTTGCTTTCGTATGCATCAGCAAAGCTAATACTTACTTCGTCACCTTCAGCGGTGGTGAAAGTGTACTCTGCGTTATTACTTAAGCTGATGTATTGAGCTTGGCTTACTGAAACCGCATTAGGTTTAGGATTGAACAAGTCTTCTTCTAATTCATCAATACCTTTGAAGATACCTTCTTTAGACTTTTCGATACCCTCTTCGATGTCATCGTTAAGAATACCTGACTCTTTAAGCTCATCGTACGCATCGTCGATGCCCATTTGCACACCTTTACGTGCATCACCTAGCATGCCTTTGAGTTTTTCATCATCAGCACCATCAGCTTTTGCTTTACGAAGTGCACCGCCAACAAAGTCGAGTACGTTTTTCACGATCTCTTCAAAGTCGAACAAGGGTTTATCTTTTTTCTCTTCGGCTTTAGGTAAACCTAGTGCCTCAGCAAGTTTATCATCAAGAACTTTTGCCGCGAGCTCTCTGCCGCGTTGCTGATAACTATCTTGACGATTTTGAATGGTAGGCTGCTGCAGTGCCTGTTTACCATTGTATTTATTCACATTTGTATTAGGCATATAGCCTAGGTTGCCAATTTTCATGATCCGACTCCATGTTATGGTTAACTCATTATCGGCCAAAAACCACAAAACTTAAGTTTTTTGTATAAAAAAACGACACTAAAATAAATAACAAAACTAGACAAATCCTCAGCGCTCCCTACAATAGCGCCGTTATACAGCTAAGAGATAAAAGGTAATCAGCCATGGCGGTTATAAAAATTGATACAACTCAATACGATGCACAATTGAGTGAGAAAGAGCAGCGCATCACCTCACAGTTTCGACGTTTTGGGGTCGAAAAATTAGAAGTGTTCGGCTCTGATCCTATTCATTACCGCCAACGTGCAGAGTTTCGTGTTTGGCATGAAGGTGAAGACCTGTTTCACATCATGTTTGATCAACAAACCAAAGAAAAGATCCGCGTAGATGAGTTTGACCCTGCAGCACCTTTAGTGGGTGAAGTGATGCAAGCGATGATCGAAAACTTAAAAGACAATGAAGTTCTGCGCCGTAAGCTGTTTCAAATCGATTACCTTTCAAGCTTAAGTGGCGAGATCCTTGTTAGCTTGTTGTATCACAAACAACTAGATGAGCAGTGGCTACAAGCAATTAAAGAGCTTAAAGCAAAACTGAGCACACAGTTTAAGATTGATTTTATTGGCCGTGCTCGTAAGCAAAAAGAAGTGATTGGTAATGACTATGTTATCGAGCGTTTAAACGTAAACGGTAAAGAGCTTACTTATCAACAAGTCGAAAATAGCTTTACGCAACCGAATGCTAAAGTAAACATCAAGATGCTAGAGTGGGCACAAGCCCTTTGCCAACCTCTCAGTAATGACTTACTGGAGTTATATTGTGGGAATGGTAACTTTTCGATTGCTCTTGCAGGCTCATTCGACCGCGTATTAGCCACTGAGATTTCAAAATCATCGGTTTACTCAGCGCAATACAATATCGCACAGAACAAGGTTGAGAACTTAGATATCATTCGTATGTCGAGTGAAGAGTTCACCCAAGCAATGAAAGGCGAACGTACTTTCTCTCGTTTAGATGGCATAGACCTGAAAAGCTATAACTGCCAAACAATCTTAGTGGATCCTCCACGTGCTGGCATGGACACACTAACTTGTGACCTAGTTGCGAACTACGACAATATTATTTATATCTCGTGTAACCCAGATACCTTAGAACGTGACCTTGATCACTTATGCAAAACCCATGAAGTAAAACGCTTTGCGATTTTTGATCAGTTCCCTTACACCCACCACATCGAATCAGGTGTGTTTTTACAACGTAAATAAAATCAATCTGCCAGCGCAGCAAATAGCGCTGGCAACTGCTGCTCACTGTATACAGCTATATTATTGTCGGTTAACAGCTTTGCAGTTAATCCCATCCCTGAAATTTTCTTTCCTGAATGACTACCATCGTAAATAGTATTGCGACCACATGATGGGCTTGATTCTTTTAACAGCGCATAGCGAATGCCCTGCTTTTTGCAAAGCTTAAGTGCTTGTTCTGCGCCATAAGCAAACTGCACTGTGACATCCTGCGCATCTTTGGTAAGTACTCTACCCGCTTTGATTTCTGCAGGCGGCCTTGGTGTAGGTAAGCCCCCAGCTACTTCAGGGCAGAATGCAACGAGCCTTCCTTGCTGTTTAAGGGCTTCTAAACCAGGATGGAGTAAATTTTGCGATTGCCCGTCATAACGAACAGGGTTTCCTAACAAACAGCTTGAAACTAATAGTTTTTGCATTTGCTTTTCCAACAAAAAAGCTCCGCGAACGGAGCTTTGTATTAAATTCAACTAACTAAGCTTATTTATCAGCTAGGTAGTTAATTAAGTCTGCCATGCTCTTCGCATCGCTAATACCTGAATCCGCACCTAGGATTACACGGTATTTACCATTAACAATAAAAGTTGGAACGCCTTTTAAAGCACCTTTTTGTTGGTAATACTCTTGGTCGCGCTTCATCTTAGACGCCATAGTACGTACAGAGAAGCTGTTGTAGTACTTATCAAAATCTTCAGCCGATACACCTTGTGAAACAAAGATGTCTTTCATATCAGCTAGTTCGTTAATACGAGCACGCTTACCGTGAATATGATTAAACACAGCGGCTACCAACGCGTCTTTCTGTGGTAACACATTAGCCGTCGCATAACCTTGCGCTAAGATAGTCTGAATTTCTGGGTCACGAGGACCTGAAAAATCAACATGACTCTTTTTGAATTTAACGCCATCTTTAAGAAGTGTTTTAAGCTCTTTCACTACTGGCTCGAAGTTATTACAGTGTGGGCAGTAGAATGAGAAGAACTCTTTTACTTCAGGCTTTTTAGAAGCGCGTGCATCAATCGTTTCATAATGCTTACCTTCTTCATATTGAACAGCTGAGGCATTTGCCGCTAAACCTAGCGTGGCAGCCATTAATACAGCTTTTACTAACTTGATCATTACTTCATTACTCCAAAATTATTGTTTTAATAAAAATTCGACTAACTCATCAAGCATCTGCTGGCTCTTGATGGTATTTAAATTAATTTTATATTTATCATTGACGATAAAAGTTGGTACACCAGTAAGAGCACCCATCTCTGTATATTTTTGTTGCTTATCTTGCATCGCTTTCTCAGCGCTAATAACTGGCATGCTTGCAATTTCAGCATCAAACACTTCGTTACTGATACCATTAGTTGCAAGTAATGCTTTCACGTCTTTCATATCTTTAAGTAAAGCGCGTTGTCTGTGGATGCTATTAAAAATTTGATCAGCAACTTGCTCACCTTTGCCATGTTGCTTAGCAATTAAGTAGGCATAGCTTAAGTTACTTTGTGTTTGCTTAGATACACCACCTAAAAAGTTAACATGGCTTTTTACAAATTCAGTCCCTTCAGGCAGATTTGCAGTTAATGCTTTTGCGACCGGTTCAAACTGAAAACAGTGTGGACAATAAAAAGAAAAGAACTCAGTTACTTGAGGTGCTGCACTTTTCTCAACTTTTAATACTTCGTATTGATTACCTGCTTCAAAATCAGCAGCAAGGGCTGCAAAAGGTAAACATAAAATGAGTAGACTTAACTTTAATTTTTTAAACATTGTTTTCTCGTCTTTATTAACTTTAAAAGTTTATGGTAATAATTTTAATGGTGCTTCCTGTAGCGCTGCAAGCTGTTCTTTTAGCGCTAGTATTTGCTGCTCCCAGTATTTGTCTTCAGCAAACCATGAAAAGTTCCGTGGGAACGCAGGATCATCCCATCTTTTTGCCAACCACCCCATGTAATGCACCATACGCATTGCTCTAAGTGGTTCAATCAACTTTAATTGGCTGTGATCAAAGTCGCAAAATTCTTCATAAGCAGCCACTAAGGTGTCTAACTGTAACAGTTGGTTGTTACGATCGCCACTGAGCATCATCCAAAGATCTTGAATAGCAGGCCCTTGTCGGCTGTCATCTAAATCAACAAACATTAACGCGTCACCAGACCACAATATATTACCGGCATGGCAATCACCGTGCAGGCGGATGGTTTCAACATTTTTATACTGCTCTGTGGTTTCTTTAATCACCAAATCTAAAATAGTATAAAAGGCATTCTCTAATGCCATTGGCACCAAGTTACTTGCTTGTAACTGAACTTTAGCTGTCTGAAGGTATTCTTCGCAACTGATCACAGGCCTATGTTCAAATGGCCTTGCCTTAGCTACTTGGTGCATTCGCCCAATTAAGCGGCCAAGTACATCGAGTTGATCTAAATTATCAACTTCAAAAATGCGCCCGCCCACACTTGGGAATAACGTAAACAAATAACCATTATGCTCAAATAAGCTTTGCCCTTCGATAATAACAGGCGCAACAACCGGCACTTCGGCCTCGGCAAGCTCAAATGCAAAGGCATGCTCTTCTAAGATTTGCGCCTTACTCCAACGCTCTGGTCGGTAAAACTTAACAACATAACGATGGCCATCTTCTGCTTTAAATTGATAAACACGGTTCTCGTAGCTGTTTAAGGCCAGCAGACCTGATTCAGCATAAACACCGATACTTTCAACTGCATCTAAAATTGAATCGGGTGTAAGGTCTACAAAACTAAATTTACTCATAATGCCTCATCATATAAAAAAAGCGGGAAATCCCGCTTTTTATTCATTTGCTCAGTGTACTTAATTATCGCGCCTTAAAGAAGTTACTCGGCTGCGAAATCTGCACATCTGGCTCACCATCGACAGAAAGTACGAACTCAAACTTCGTCATGGGCTTTTTCAAATCATAAGGATCAACAACTAATGACAGAGGCACATTATAAGATTCGCCAGAAGGTACTGTGAATGTTTGTTTGCCGATGTATTCAAAGTTATCGAGTCCTTCAACACGAATGTTAAAGGTTTGCTCATGTTGTGCTTTGTTAATTACTTTTAGTGTATAGGTGTTTTCAACTAAACCATTAAAGTCAACACGATATAGCTGGTTACGGTCACGAATAATATCGAGTTCCATCGGTTTGCGCATCGCAATATTTGCTACTAGCGCCCCTGTTAGCACTACTAAGATAACTAAATAGCCAATTAACTTAGGGCGCAGTGCATGTGTTTTGTTGTCTGGCGTTTCTAAGTTACGTTCTGTAGTGTAAGAAATGAGCCCGCGTGGGTAATTCATTTTATCCATCACTCCATCACACGCATCGATACATGCACCACAGTTAATACACTCATATTGTAGGCCGTTACGAATATCGATCCCCGTTGGGCACACCTGCACACATAAGTTACAGTCGATACAATCACCTAAGCCGAGCTCTTTTGGATCTTGCTTACGTGAACGAGGACCACGGCTTTCACCACGTGCTTCGTCATAGCTCACGGTAAAGGTATCTTTATCGAACATAGCTGATTGAAAACGTGAGTATGGGCAAATGTGTAAACACATAATCTCGCGCATCCAACCGGCATTACCATAGGTACACACTGCAAATACGGCTAAGCAAATATACGAATACGCTGTTGCATCAAGGGTAAACAGATCAGGCAGTAGCTGACGGATTGGCGTAAAGTAGCCGACAAAAGTAAATGCGGTATAAAGCGAGAATAACCACCAGCTGCCGTGTTTAGCACTTTTACGCCAAAACTTATCAAAGTCCATCGGGCGTTGATCTAGTTTTTTACGTTGATTTGCGCTGCCTTCAAACTTTTCTTCAAACCAAATAAAAATGAAGGTCCAAACGGTTTGCGGACAGGTGTAACCACACCAGACCCGACCATAAAAGGTCGTCACCAAGAACAACGCAAACGCTGCCAACATTAAAATGAAAGCAAGGATAGTCAGATCTTGTGGCCAGAGGGTTAAACCAAAAATGTTAAATTTTTGCCCCACCAAATCGAACAACACAGCTTGTTGGCCATGGAAGTTAATCCAAGGTAGTAGCATAAATGCAAGCATGCCGACAAAACCAATTCGTTGCCTTAACAGTTGGTGTAAACCCGTTACAGCTCGGACATAAATACGGTTACGTGGATTAAATCTATCATCGAGGGAAGCGTTTTCCGGTTTCTGGATTTTTACTTCCGTTGGGATATTTTTAACCTTAATCTGTTTATCCATTAAAATTCCTCAACGCCACTAGGAAATAATACTCAAACATATGTTTGCAGTAAGAGATTCTCTGTGCCAAATAAGCAAATCAGAATACATCTCATTACGTTCAAAGATTTCTGAAACTTTAAATCTATAGAGCATTATACTCAATCTATAGAAAATTTCAGGGATTGATCGAAAATACGACGTTTTAATTATTTAATCTTATCTGCTTGCTTTTAAAACGACCATTTTATTAAACTTGCACTTAGACCATATTTATTTAGATCAAAGATTATTGTGCTATGAAAAAATTTCTTATTTTAGTGCTTATTATTTTAGCACTTTTCACGATTGATCATCCTTTGATCAAAGAGCCAAGAGAAAGGTTACTAGGGGATGGCGTGTCATTGCTTTCTGATGCTAGTAAAATTAACCGTAGCCCTGCGGCGAATATGGCTAAAACTAATATTAAGTCACAGCTGAATTTATCTAATTCAGAACACGAATATATTGAAGAGACATTTACTTCAGACGATAAACTGCAAGTTTTTCACTTACGCTACTGCCGTGAAAAAGATATTAACTTATATTTTTATGGCGAACGCTTAAACCGCGTATGCAGTATTGTCTCGAACGCACTTGAAGAAAGGCTAAACAAGTAATGGACTTTTCAGCTTTAAACAAAAAAACCAGCGACTCGTTTGCCAAACAACGCAATATGCTAAAAAAGCTGGGCAAAGGGCAAACCTTATACTGTGAAGTATGTAAAGGCGCCCTTACCTTAAATTTGAAGACTGATCAGCCAGGTAAAGGCGTTGTAAGCTGTGCCAAAGGTTGCACAGACATCCTATTGGAGCTGGGTTAGTTCCAGCCCTCATCATTATATAGCTGGCTATTTACAGCAACGACTTCAATTAGCTCAGCAAAGCCAGCGGCGAATTCATTCATAACTTCATACTGCTGCTGGCATAATTGTCCTTCAGATAGACCATTATCAGTTGCAAGGGCTGCAATTTCACTCGTTTCAAGGGTAAAAAAGCCTAAGCTTTGCAGTGCACTAGCCAACGCCTCTTTAAGATCATCCGCTAACTGTGGCGCGCTTAATAGCTTGTTAACGTAGCCTTGTGCACCATGCATAAAGCCTTGGCTCCAATGCTGACATTCTTGAATGTCTAAGTATTGCTGCCCTTGAGAGCTCAGCTGTAGGCTCACAGGTAATGTAAAACCCGTTTCGAATACTTGTTCGCTGATCTGTTGATACAAGGCCATAAATGCAAACAGCACTTGCTCATCCATTTGCCCATCAGAGCCAGGTGCAACCTCTTCTAACCACTGGTGAACATCAAGCGGCTCAGGAGCACAGATCACCGCAAATAAGTAGCCTTGCGTTTGTGCCAAGCTAAGTGCGTCTTGATGCTGCGCTAAAAACTGACTTAAAAGCTCACTTTGCTGCTTTGAAAACTCAGGTAATTGCATACTGTTCAATTAATCCAATTTAAAAGTTAAGCGGATAACGGCCTTCGTTATCAGGACGACCAAGAAACTTAGCTGCATCATGCACTTCTTTTGGTAAGCTTGCTTCAGGTTTAATATAACCAGCAACTTTAAAATCAAGATTCGCTTTTAATACTGCATCAGCTTCAAGCCCTAAACGGTTCTCTGGGTCAACAAGTACTGCTACATCTCCCGATTTACAGCTTAAACGGCCGCTCAGAGGGCCAATGCTAAACCAGTTATTCATTCCTTTCACATCAATGTTCGGGCTCGCGATTTCGCCGCTTAGGCTTTCACAGTATGGCTCGCCTGAGCTGTACTCATCTAAATCTACAATCACACGACCTTGCGCACTAACCGGCAAAGGGAGTTGTAAACGCTCCATGGCACGTTCAACCGTTAAGCGTAAAGTAGTCTTTTTCACAGTGATGGCTTGGTTAAAGAGGCCATATGTAAAGTCACCATGACCTGAAATATCCGCTTTATCACGAGGATCACCAAAGCGTACCGTACCCACTAATTTACCTGTGAACAGTGACCAGCCCGATAACTGCCAACGCACATTATTTAATTGCTCACCATCAAAACGTACCTGCATAATGCGACCGTCCCATAGCGTGCCACTGGCTTTACCTAATTGTAATTGCTTTGGTAAATGCGGCTTAGCTAAATCAAGTGCAACGGCAGCGGGTGTTTTTACCAGCGTAAACACCAAAAAACACATCACAAACACTGTGATTAATAAAATAACTCTTTTCATCGTTTACTTCTCTAGTACCAAACGACTTACACGCACAAAGCCTGATTTGTCATCTTTACTTAAATCTAAATTCTCGATTAGCACACCATGTGAATTAACCAGTTCATCCAACCATTCAACAAGGTTATTAAACTCAACAGAGTCAATGGTTAAACGAAGTGAATTGTCATTTGGCTGCATTTTGCTAATGATAATTTGATAACGATTGCGGGTGCTATTAACGATTTGGCTTAAGCTACGGCTGCTCGTATTACGTGCGTTACCACTCGCTTTAAGTTTAACAATACTTTCATCAACCCATGCTAGCAGCTCTTGTTGTTTTATTGTGTCTTGCTCTGCTTTTTCGATAGCCGTGTTAAGTGGACGAAAGACCCCCATAACCAGCACAAAAATAACAAACACACCACCTGCAACCATTACAAGTTGCTGCTCTTGTTCTTTTAACGAGCGCCAATAATTGATTATTTGGTTTTTCATGCCGCACCTCGTAACTTAATTTCACCAACGACAAAATCACCATCATTATTTAGCGAGCCTTGATCTACGGTTAAGCCACGCTGTTCTAAAATTGCTTTTACTTTACTAAATGACTGGAAATCTTTGCCGCGCGCACGAATACGTAATTCGTTACGACCTTGATCATAGCGAAGCGTTTCTGGTGTGAAGTCTTTTACTTCACTAAAAATAGAGACAAGATCGTTAGTCAAATCTAAGAAGCCAGCTGTACTGCCACTTTCTATCAATGCAAGTTCGCTGCGAATTTGGCTACGAATAAGCTGAGGACGCACTTTTTTATTTGGAAAAGCACGCTGATAATTAGCAACCACTTCAGCTTTTGCCGCTTCAAGCTGGTTATTTAACTTATAAAGCTCAAGCGACTTAACACCAACACTGCAAACTAATGCAACACCTGCTGCAATAGCTGCTTTTTGCCAATAGCCCCACCAAATTGCTGATTTCTTCTTAAGCTGATAAACACCTTGGCGAAGGTTGAATTTCACCTCAGGTAACTGCTTAGCAAATAAGGCTAAAGGTAAATCGTATTGCTGCGTTTGAGCACTAAGGTTAACCGTATCAGGAAAAGCCGTTGCAGGGCTAAAGTGTGCAACATCAGGGTTACCTAATGCTGTTAAATAGCCAGCAAGCCAACTTGTCTCTACAGCGGCAATATGCCAGTTACCCTGCTTACATAGCCACTGACCATTAAGCTCAATAGCGCATAACTGAGTGTTGTCATCGACATCAGGTAACAATAAAGCATCCGGCAGTATTTTATATACTTCGATGCCATGCTCATTGAACTCAGCCAGCCATTGCTCAAACCATTCACGATCGGTCATCGCGATATTAATCGCGTGCTTCTCATCAATAAGTGTTGGCTCTGCAATCGCTATAAATAAGTCATCAACATCACAGGCTATTTCTTCTTCTAGCATGTAAGGAAGTGCTTGCTCTAACTTGCGGCTCCACTTGGTTGGCAATGCGACCGTTTTTAGTTGTACTTGATCACTTGGTAGTAGTACAACCACTTCCCGTGATTGTGCTCTCTCTGTTAGCTCACCAAGTTGTGTTGCATTGGCAATTTCGCCGCTAGCAATTATTTCTTGTTCTGTTGGTGAGTAAATTAGCCAGTTAAGGCTGTCTTTTAATGTTTGACCCGTACGGATCAACAATATCTCTGTCACTGTACGCCTCCAAATTTTCGCGCCAGTATCGTTACTGTACCATTAGTGGCATGGAGTAAGGTGGTCATCGAAAAACGCAGTTCTGCAAATTCAGCCTGCGTTTGTAGTTTAAAATATTCACTGTTGATACTGAATAGGTCTTCAACGGCTTTCACATTTTGTGCGCCTTGTTGATTAACCTCTTCAAAAAATGCTTCTAAATCATCATATCCCTCTTGAGGACGTGATGATAATACCGCTTCAGCGCCTGAAAGACTTAAGCCATCAATAAGCGAGCTTAATATAATGGCACTTTCTACAGGTAGTGTATTAACGTTTATTTGTAATAACTCACTACCTGGAATAACACACACAAATGGTAAAAGTTTCTCCATAACGAGTGGGTTAAAGCCTTTTACTAAACGAAGTTCTGACGTCGAAGCAAAATAGCTATTTGCCGTCATATATGGGTATTGTCGAGATAAGTACTCATCTTCTTCTGCACCTGAACGATAGGTAATGCTATCAGCGTCTAACCAATCAAACACGCTATCGGCCATGGCTTCTTCAGACTCATCGGTTGGCAAGTCTTCAATATTTTCTAATAATGCCAACAATGCCTTATGTGCTGGGTTCGTTTTATTATTTGGATCCGTTTGTTGATCTGGCTTTACATGCAATGCATTTAAATTCAAACATGCTTGTAAGTCTGTAATTGTGCCACTTAAGGTACCATTATCAACCGGGTAAGGGACTCCACCTTGCTGTGCCCAGACTTGCTCTAAATGCGTTTTATCAGGATCATCTTTTTTAGTTTGTTTTAGTGCTTTAATTGCCAGCTCTTCAGCTGCAAAGGCATACCATTTAGCCTGTTGATGGTTTTGAATATTGCTGCTGCGCTGCACTTGCACCATTAAATTAGCACTCATCTCAACAGCTAACATAGCCGCTAGCGCCACAATAAATAGCACAATAACAAGTGCAGCACCTTTAGAACGTTTAGTAGCAATCATGGCTTGCCACCCGTTCCGTTATTATTACCATTATTTGCTTGGGCAGTGACTTTGCCTTCACCTGGCACTAAAAATACGCGACGAATTGGTTCCTGTTCTATTTTTTGTATAGTGACTGCCACCGCTTTTGGCAGTGCTTTAATTTGCCACTGTTCTTGCCACTCGTCTTTGTCATCTAAAAATTCAAATTTAAGATCTTCAATGTCTTCTAAAATGACTTGTGAACGCGGCTCCATGTTATCTAGTTGATCAACATACACCCGATACACTCGTTCAAGCTTGTCATCGATAACGCGGTAACCAACCGCTTGCAGTTCAGAGCGCGGCAGTAAGTTAATTGGGTTAACCCAACCATCACGAACAAAGCCAATACCATCGTATTGGCTATCAAGAATATAACGACCAGCTAACACATACGTGTCTTGAAAATCACCAGCTTCGTTACGCACCTGACGCTTAGTCATTTGGCTAAAATCTTGGTCCATTAAACGAAATAAGGTTTGAAAGCCATTTAACTCAGCAATCGTCTCGTCTGAAGCTTCTTTTGCTTTGGTTGTCGAATCCAGTATTTGATGGGTCGATAACACCACAAAGGCTAAGATGCCCATGGCGACAATCACTTCAAGTAAGGTAAAACCGCGTTGCTTCACTACTTATCACCTTTATTCAAATAAGTAGAAAGCTCATACACTGGGTATTCAAGCTTTTCATCAGCGAACACGTTAATGGTGACCTTTACAAAGGTTTTATCAGCAGTAGGAACCACATCCTGGCGCCAATACCATTCAAAACCAGCGAGCGTTTCAGTGCCTTTAACGCCATTTTTGCCTGTCCATTTATCGCCTTTGGCGCGTTGCTCAACCATTACGTTCTCAGCAACCCAAGAAGCATAAGTTTGCTCTTCAATCGACGAAAGATGATTAATGTGTTCGCCAGTTGCCTGCATTGCGGCAATACCGGCCATTGCACAAATAGCCAGTGCAACCATCACTTCAAGTAAGGTAAAACCTGCTGACTTATTCATTATTCAGGCTCCATACGAAACTTTACCGGGGCCATAAATTCGCCTTCGATAAAATATTGCGGTTCACGCTCTTCTTTAAGCTCGTAAACCAATTGAAACGCACTGACTTCGCCAGAAGATAAAATAAGTACCTGCGGTATTTTGAGCTTTTGAAGCTCAAGTAGGCTGTCTTCGTCACCACCGCTCATTAATTCACGCCAGTTTGACTGCTCTAATAAGTTATCTTGTGCCCAGGCTAAATCATCAAGGTTAAGTGTGAGCTTAAAGCGTTCATCAACCTTAATTGGGGCAAACAGTTTTTCACGGTCAAACGTAACCCACTTATCACCGTCAAAAACTAAAAATTCAAATGTATCTTGGTCAAGATGAAAACCCAGCTCAACCTGATTTAAAATCGCAAACTCAGACGCCATATTAATCGTAGTATGTAATCTGAGCGCTTGTTTTTCGAGTTCTTCTTCAGCACCACCATCAAAACTGTAGGCAACCATCTTGGTGACAAAACCAATCACCACGAGCACCATTAATATTTCGATGAGGCTAAACCCTTTCGCGTGCTTAGCACGGCCAGCCAAATGCAAACGACCAAGGCTTACCATAATAGTAAGCCTTGATGTGTATAAGCTTTGTTCAGTTGGCTGAATTTAGGCATTATTACTTTGCTTCATCCCAGTTACCGATGTCATCATCAGTACCTGCTTCACCATCAGGACCCATTGAGAAGATATCAATTTTACCAACTTCTCCTGGGCTGATTAGCTGGTAAGGGTTACCCCATGGATCTTCTGGTAATTTCTCAAGGAAACCGCCATCAGGAAAACGCTTTGGAATTGGCTCAATGCTTGTTTTATTTACTAGCGCTTCTAAGCCTTGCTCTGTGGTTGGATACGCTTTGTTTTTAAGCTTGTATAAGCTTAACGCATCTTCAATTTGTTGAATATCTAAGTGCGCTTTATCGATTGCAGCTTCTTCTTGCTGACCCATGATATTTGGCGCCACAATTGACATGATCATACCGATGATAACCAGTACTACCATGACTTCTAGTAATGAGAAACCTGACTGTTTGTTCACAAAAATACCTCTAACTTTCTTCAAAAATTTATTATAGAGCGGCAGTGTTAGCTGCTAATTGCTCTAGTGTTCCCTAATTTAAAGACCTACAGCCTTATTCATTGCCATAATCGGCTGTAGTATTGCCATAACAATAAACAATACAATTACCGCCATTGAAGCAATCATCGCGGGCTCTAATAGTTTCAGAGACACGTTTACCATACTCTCAAACTCACGATCTTGGTTATTTGCAGCACGCTCAAGCATTTGCTCAAGTTCACCTGATTTTTCACCACTGGCTATCATGTGCAGCATCATAGGTGGGAAAAGCTTGGTTTGCTGAAGTGAAGCACGAAGGCTCGCCCCTTCACTCACACGTGTTGCAGCATCTTGCACTGACTTTTTCATTTTTTCGTTAGCCAGTACACCACCTGAGATACGCATCCCTTCAAGTAGCGGCACTGAGCTTGACGATAAAATACTTAAAGTTCGAGCAAAACGCGCCGTATTAACACCGCGTGCTACCTTACCAATACCCGGTAAATACAGCACTTTTTCGTCATACCAGTAACGAATATGCGGCTGTTTAAGCGCTTGCTTAATGGCCACAGCTAACACGGTTATAATGACTAAACTAATAAACCAGTAGTTTTGCACAAAATTACTGGCGGCCATTACCCATTCGGTAGTCCAGGGTAATACTTGTTTTGATTTTTCGAAGGTCTTCAGGATTTTTGGTACCACAGTACCTAATAATACAGAGACAATCGCAATAGCAAATACCACCAGAATAGTTGGATACACCATCGCCTGCGTGATTTGACTACGCATATGCTGACGTTGTTCCGTGTAATCAGCCAAACGATTTAAAACTTGGTCTAGGTGCCCTGATTTTTCACCGGCTGCCACCATGGCACGATACAAATCATCAAATACATGCGGAAACTCACTCATGCCATCTGCTAAGGTATAACCTTCAACAACCTTTGAACGTACAGCCATTAGCATACGTTTTAAACGCGGCTTTTCACACTGCTCAGCCACCGCCATGACAGCCCCTTCAACAGGTAATGCTGACTGGATTAAGGTTGCGAGCTGACGAGTGATTAATGCTAAATCTGAAGTCGAAATTTTTGGTTTAAAGAAGCTACCAAATAAAGAGCTCTTTGCCCCAGTAGTTTGCTTTTCGCCTTCTGCAGCAGCAACAACTTCTAAAGGCATTAAACCTTGATCGCGCAAAGTTTGGCGGATTTGCTTTACCGTATCGGCTTCAAGAATGCCTTTTTTCTCTTTACCTCTGCCATCAAGGGCACGGTATTCAAATGCTGCCATGATTAACCTTCCTCACGTGTTACACGCAAGACTTCTTCTAAGGTAGTGCGACCTGCAAGTACGCGATTACAGCCATCTTGGCGAATACTTGGACTATGTTTGCGAATGTATTTTTCAACACTTTGTTCGCCTTTACCGCTGTGGATCATTTCACGAATTGTTTCATCAACAACCAGCAACTCATGAATACCCGTACGACCGCGATAACCATTAAAGTTACACTCTTCACAACCAACTGCACGATAAATTGTTGGCGGTTCAGCTGGGTTTACACCTAATAACTGGCACTCGCGCTCATCAGCAATGTGACCTTCTTTACAGCTATTACATAAAGTACGTACAAGACGTTGTGACAATACACCGAGTAACGATGATGACAGTAAGAAAGGCTCTACACCCATATCTTCCATACGCGTGATAGCACCAGCAGCTGTATTAGTATGCAGTGTCGACATAACCAAGTGACCGGTTAATGACGCTTGCACACCAATTTGTGCTGTTTCAAGGTCACGGATCTCACCCACCATTACGACGTCAGGGTCTTGACGAAGGATGGCACGTAAACCTCGGGCAAAGGTCATATCTACCTTGGTATTTACCTGAGTTTGACCAATACCTGGTATCTCGTACTCGATAGGATCTTCAACAGTAAGAATATTGCGGTCTCGTGAGTTGATTTGGCTCATGCCCGCATACAAGGTGGTACTTTTACCAGAACCCGTAGGACCGGTTACTAAGATAATACCGTGTGGCTTACTGATTAAATCAGCAAACAATTCACGGTTACGCTCAGTCATACCTAAATCTTCTAGATTCAGGCGCGCGTTGTTTTTATCAAGTAGACGTAGCACAACACGCTCACCAAAGCTTGATGGCATCGTCGATACACGCACATCAACGGCACGACCAGCAATACGTAAACTAATACGACCATCTTGCGGTATACGTTTTTCAGCAATATCTAGTTTTGCCATTACCTTAATACGCGACACTAGCAGTGAAGCGAGTTTACGGTTCGGCTTTAATACTTCTTTTAATACACCATCAACCCTAAAGCGAATTACCAGCTCTTGCTCAAAGGTTTCGATATGAATATCTGAAGCACCTTCTTTAATTGCTTCGCTCAGCATCGCGTTGATCAGCTTAATGATTGGCGCATCGTCATCACCAGCTAGTAGATCTTCAGTTTGCGGTAATTCATCTGCAAGCGAGAATAAATCAACCTCGTTGCCGATATCTTCCATCATTTGCTGCGTTTCAGAACTATCACGCTGATAAGAAGCCTCAAGCAACAGCTCAAATTTGTCATCAGGTAATTGTTCTAGCGAAAAACCATGACCCGCAATACGGCGTACTTCAAGTAAAGCATCAACATCTAACTCACCGCGATAATACACAGTCCAGTTATCCTGATCTTTACTCAATAATACGCCTGTACGACGCGCGTACGAGAATGGCAAACGCTTGGTTGGCAAGCTAACAAGATCATCGCTTGTTAGTAGCTCATCATGACTTGCCGGTACTTCTGACGCTAGCTCATCATTGATTTCTGTAATTGCATTAGTCATCGTTGCGCTCATTCGCGTTTTGTTGTTTTAGGTATTCTTCGTACGTTGGCGGTAATATCAAGGCATCATTCCATTCAGGAAGAATTGGTGCATCCGTCAACGGCATTAAATCAATACCATCTTCTTTTTGCTTGTGTTGTTCGCCACGAATAAAGTTATATTTCGAGTGGCTCAATTTATTCATGCTGATGCCATCGCGTACAATGGTAGGACGAATAAATACAATTAGATTACGTTTACGCTTACTCGTGCTGGTTGAGCGGAATAAATGGCCAAGTACTGGGATATCACCTAATAATGGTACTTTAGAAACACTTTCTTGCACGTCTTCATCAATCAAGCCGCCTAGTACAACCATGCCGCCATCATCAGCCATAACTGTGGTTTTAATAGCACGTTTGTTTACTGAAATATCAACCGCAGTCGCACCACTTACACTTGAAACCTCTTGCTCAATCGTTAACTGAACTGCTGAGCCGTCATTGATTTGTGGTGTCACTTTCAGCTTCACACCCACTTCTTGACGTTCAACTGTTTGGAATGGATTTGCGTTATTTGAGCCTGTTTGCGAGCCTGTGATAATCGGTACTTCTTGACCAACAATCATTGATGCTTCTTCGTTATCCATGGTCGTTACAGACGGCGTAGCAAGAATATTAGAGTTAGTATCGGTTGAAACAGCTTGGATAATTGCACCCCAGTCGTTTTTCACAATACCCATGGCTAGACCATTGATACCACCAAGTAGTGAAGCAAGTGCCGTTAAGTCACCTTCTTGTGTTTCAGAAGTATTAGTTACAGTTCCAGTTTCAGTACCAACTACCGTACCTTCAATCGTTTTATCACGCGCTTGTTCAGCAGCAACAGCTAACGAACCAACAGGTACTGTGGTGCCATTGTTGAACTGCATCATTCCGCCTTGCTCTGAAATCCACTGTAAGCCTAAGTTGATACCATCGGCTTCTAACACCTCAACGATAATAGCTTCAACTAAAACCTGAGCACGACGAACATCAAGACGTTCAATAACTTGCTCGAGCGAACGCATGGTGTCAGGCTGTGCAGTAATTACGAGTGAGTTTGAATCTGGGTGTGCTTCAATGCTTGTTTCGTTTTGATTACGAGAGCGAGTTTTAGTTGCACCACCTTGCGCGTCTTCTGCCAGTGTTTTACTCACGCCCTGCAATACTTTTACAAGGTCTTCTGCTTTGGCGTAATTAAGGTAGATTACTTTGGTGTTACCTTGGTTCTCTAACTCACCATCTAAACGGCTAATCAATTCAACAGCACGTGTACGTGCTTGTGCTTCACCACTGACAATCACACTGTTAGTACGACCATCAGCAACAACTTTAGGAATTAAAAACTCAGGAACGCTCCCTTTGCCACCATCTTTGTAAATATTCTCAACAACAGACACTACATCATCAGCGGTAGCAAATTTAAGTTTTACGATATCAACACGCTTGTCACCGGCTTGGTCAACAGAGCGAATAATTTCAACTAAGCGGTTAACTGAAGCGGCATGACCGGTCAACATCATCACGTTTGCTGCATTGAAGTTAGCAACGTGGCCGCCATCTTTTTGATCACTAAATTGACGAACTAGCGGGCCAAGCTCTTGCACACTTACATTTTTAACACGTACAACACGTGTCACCATCATATCGCCACTTGCTTGGTTATCATCTGTGATCAACGGTACATTTGATTTTTTAGCATCAGAGCTTTTTTCAATTTTGATTATACCGTTATCCATTTCAACAGCTGAATAACCATAAACCTCAAGGACGTTTAAGAAAAACTGATAATAAAGCTTTTCGTCCATTAGCTCGTAACTGCGAACATTGACTTTACCGCGCACATTCTGATCAATAATGACGGTTTTATTTAGGTTTTTACCTACGATATTAATAAACTCATTAATATCTGTGCCTTTAAAATTAGCCGCATACTCAACAGCAGATACTGAAAGCGATAGTCCTGTTAATAAAAAAAGCGCAGTATATTTAGCTAACCCTTTTTTGATTTTTGAGAGGTGTAGCGCGTGAACCATTCTATAAAAACTCCAAAGCTAGTTATTGCAGGCTAAATTGCACATCAATTTGCTCACCATCGCGTTCGATAGTGATACTTGCGTCAGTACTATTTCGTAATTCGTTTATTGCTGACATTGCCTGTTTTAAATCATTTAATTGATAGCCATTAATCGCAATAGCTAAATCATTGTTCATTAGTCCCATCTGCTTGAATAAAGCAGGATCTTTACCTGGACTTAAGCGGTAACCCACTAACTCACCATCAACCATCGCTTGAGAGACGCGAATGTAATCAAATAGTTTACCGGGATCATCCAATACTTCTTCACGCGTTTCGAGAAGAGCTTCTTTTACTTCTTCATCTTCCGTCGCATTTATTTCATTATTATCTTCAAGCTGAGGACCAGCTGTTAACTCTGACTCTTCACGTTCTGCCAGTACTGGCATAGACACTTTCTTAGTGAAGTCGAGGCCATCCAGCATTAAGGTCTCAAAGCGGCCGCTTACATCTAAAATCACCCTGTCAGGTAATACTTGAGCAAGCTTGGCACGAGTGCCTTTAATTGCATCATCAACAACATAAGTTTCTTGTTTGCCTTGAGATTCGATTATTGCAAGGCCTGCTTGGTCATCTTGGCTTACCGCAACAATACCGGTTAGGTTAATGCTTAGGCGAGTTTCTGGGGCGTTGTTAATAACTTGATTTTGTTTTGAGGTAGGTTTTTTAGCTTCGACAACAACTTTGCCGAATAGATTTTGTTCAATAATTTGGCGAGAGCTGACTGTCTCAACTCGTTTAGCCATGCTGTTAACACCGGTTACTGGCAGTGCTCTTGTATCGGGTTCTGGCCACACAAGCCAAAACAGCTTAGATGACAAAAAAGCAATATAAACAACAACTAACAGCACTACAAATGCACTTAGCTTGGCATGAGGTAAGCCGTTTAAAAACTGTTTAACTTGTTGTAAGTGTTGATCCATAAACTCTATTTCTTATTTTAATTTACTGCTTGATAGCTGGCCTATAGTACCTTTTCATTTTTCATTCAACAAGCGCACGTATATTAAACTTTGTAAACAAGGTAATTTCGACAAACAGGGGCTACAAGGAATAACTATGACTATTTCTTTGTGATTAAGTTTCATGGTAAATTTTGCCAATATATAAGCAGCTTTAAAAGAGCACAATTGTGTCAAAAGGTAACACTCAAAAGTCGCAAGACAAACAAGACGAATTAAGCGTGCGCCTTGATAAATGGTTATGGGCTGCCCGCTTTTATAAAACCCGCTCAATAGCACGAGACATGGTGCAAGGCGGCAAAGTACATTATAATGGACAACGTACCAAGCCCAGCAAAATTGTCGAAGTAGGTGCAGTGGTAAAACTGCTACAAGGGGTCGACGAAAAGGTTGTGACAATCGAAAAGATCCTTGAAAAACGTCAAGGTGCCCCCATTGCACAAACCTTATATCAAGAAACTCAAGCTAGTATTGAGAAACGCGAAGCAAATGCTATCGCCCGTAAGAACAACAGCTTCTTTGCTCCACACCCTGATCGTAAACCAGATAAGAAGCAAAGACGTGAACTGTTAAAAATGAAATCAAGTTAGGTAATGCAACTCATGCAACAAGATTTACTTCATCGTTATATATTTGATCAGCTCGATGTACGTGGCGAACTCGTACAAATTGAAAACACTTATCAAGAGATGATCGCAAACCATAATTACCCAGCACCTGTGCAAACCTTATTAGGTGAACTACTTGTTGCTACCTGCTTATTAACAGCTACTTTAAAGTTTGAAGGCGAAATTGCCGTTCAACTACAAGGCGACGGCCCTGTTAAATATGCAGTAATCAATGGTGACGATAAACAAAACATGCGAGGCATCGCACGTCTACAAGGTGAAGTAACCGGTAGCTCAATAAAAGACTTAATTGGTAATGGCTATATGGTTATTACAATTACGCCAACTAAAGGTGAGCGATACCAAGGTATTGTACCGTTAGAGCACGATAGCTTAGATAAATGCCTTGAAAACTATTTTGAGCAATCGGAACAGTTAAAAACACGTCTTTGGTTTGCGACTGAAGTAACAGCAGACACAGCCAAAGCTGCAGGCTTATTCTTGCAAGTATTACCTGTAAATAAAGATAAATCAGTTGAAGACTTCACTCATCTTGAAGCAATCAGTAACACGATTAAAGATGAAGAGTTACTAGGTTTAGATGCCAACACTGTGCTGACTCGACTTTACCATGAAGATAATCCTCAGTTATTCGAACCACAGTCTATTAGCTTCCGTTGTGGCTGTAGCAGAGACAAAACAATTGCTGCATTAGTAAATGTAGGTCAAGACGAATTACTTGCCGACGTGCAAGCAAATGGTGAAGTAAAAATTAGCTGTCATTATTGCTTAAAAGATTACATCTTTAACGAGCAAGATATTAAAGCCATATTTAATTAATACACCATAATAAATATTATTATATTAAAAGCCGCCATCAGTGCGGCTTTTTTATTAAAAAAAATATCAAAACTAATGATACCGGTGTCATGAAAAAGCGCCATTTTATGACACCGGTATCATTGAAATTATTCATGTTTTTTGCCAAATATATGCCTTTTTAAGCCCTTCAGACACTCGAATATCCCTAATCCTTCTGTTACTATTATTTTAGCAAAAGGGAAAACTAAGAACCCCAGAGCTATCCCGTTCAATCTCTCACAATTTAGGTATAAACATGACTGCAAACGCTACTAGTTTTGTTGATCTTACAGCAGCTGAACTTGTCGAACACGCTATTCGTCGTGGCGAAGGGACTCTAGCCGCTAATGGTGCTTTTGTTGCTAAAACCGGTGTACGCACTGGCCGCTCTCCAAAAGATCGTTTTATTGTTCAAGAGCCAAGCACTGAAAACGAAATCCAATGGGGCAACGTTAACCGCCCATTCGATGCAGACAAGTTTGATGCGTTATGGGCCCGTGTAGAAGAACACGTGAAAAGCAACGACCACTTCATCTCTCACCTAGAAGTTGGCGCTGATCCTGAGCACTATTTACCAGTTGTAGTTACAACAGAAACTGCATGGCATCATATTTTTGCCAAAAACATGTTTATCGAACCTCAAACATACAATACTGCTGACTTCCCTGAGTGGCAGGTAATGAATGTACCTTCATTTGTATGTGACCCAGAGCGTGATGGCACTAACAGTGACGGCACTGTAATCATTAACTTCGCACAACGTAAAGTACTACTAGCTGGTATGCGCTACGCAGGCGAAATGAAGAAATCAATGTTCTCTGTACAAAACTTCCTACTTCCTGCAAAAGGTGTATTACCAATGCACTGCTCTGCAAACGTAGGTGAAGCAGGCGACACCGCGTTATTCTTCGGTCTATCTGGTACAGGTAAAACAACATTATCTGCAGATCCTACTCGTTTCCTTATTGGTGATGACGAGCACGGTTGGGCACCTGGTAGCGTATTTAATATCGAAGGTGGTTGTTACGCTAAATGTATCGATCTTTCACAAAAGAACGAACCAGTTATTTGGAATGCAATTCGCTTCGGTACAATCTTAGAAAACGTGGTACTTGACGAAAATCGTGTACCAGATTTCCATGATACAAGCCTGACACAAAATAGCCGCGCAGCTTACCCGCTTGAGCACGTTGAAAAACGTAAAGTAGAAAACCGTGCTGGCGAGCCAAAAGCCGTTGTGTTCTTAACATGTGACGTAAGTGGTGTATTGCCACCAGTTTCAGTACTAACTGAAGAAGCTGCTGCATACCACTTCTTAAGTGGTTACACTGCGAAAGTAGGTTCAACTGAAATCGGTTCAACAAGCGACATCGAGTCTACGTTCTCAACATGTTTCGGTGCTCCGTTCTTCCCACGCCCTGCTGGCGTTTATGCAGAACTTCTAATGAAGCGTGTACGTGAATTCGGCGCTAAAGTATACCTAGTTAACACAGGTTGGACAGGTGGCCCTTACGGTACTGGTCAACGCTTCGATATCCCGACTACACGTGCTGTAGTTGATGCAATCGTATCAGGTAAACTGGCAGATGTTGAAACTCAACACATCGATGTTCTAAACCTAGATGTACCAGTTGCAGTTCCAGGTGTAGACAGCCAACTTCTTAACCCAATCAACACATGGGAAGATAAAGAGAAGTACGCAGAATACGCAAACAAGCTAGCTTCTGACTTCACTGAAAACTTCGCTAAATACGATGTTTCAGAAGCAATCAAATCAGCAGGTCCAAAAGCTTAATATCAAGCTTACCCTCAGATTAAAAAACGCCAGCTATATGCTGGCGTTTTTGTTTTTGGAGGATGAGTTAATGAGTTACAAGTTGCGAGAGTAAAGTTAGCGAGGGGAAAGTTTGAAGGTCTGGCGTAGGTTGGGTAGAGCGAAGTGAAATCCAACACAGAGCTTTCAGCCGTCAGCGTTCAGCCGCGCGGTGTGGGTGATTGTTGCTGCGTCTTCCTATGCAATTAGGCTCTAGGCTCTAGGCTCTAGGCAAAGTGTACTTGTAGGAGATGTATGGACTCCTCCCCCAAATATAGTGAGTACGGTATAAAGAAATTGGACAATTACTTTTACCAATAAGGAATCCATACATGTCAAAATTTAACCTAATTAGCATCGACTTGGCAAAAAATGTTTTTCAAGTCGGTAAGTTTCTTCATCAAAAACTACAAAGTAATAAAGCGGTGAGCAGAAAAGAACTATTGACCATACTCACTACGTCACCTCGCTGTAAAGTTGTTATGGAATCATGCGGCGGTGCTCATTATTGGGCACGCAAAGCGCGTAGTGCAGGTCATGAAGTCGTGATTCTAGACCCTCGATTTGTCAAAGCATTTAGAGTTGGCCAGAAAACGGATGCAAATGATGTTATTGCAATAGCTGCGGCTTCTTTCTCACCCAATGTTCGCCCGTGTAAATCACTGACACAAGCACAGCAAAGTCTACAATCGATAGAGCGAATGCGTGCGTTAGCTGAAAAACAGAAACGGCAATTGGCTAATCAAATCAGAGGCTTGTTACTTGAATTTGCGATTGTAATCAAGCAATCAGAATGCGCGTTTAGGCAAGCTATTCCTGAGATTTTAGAAGATAGCGATAATGGTTTAACCGCTGGTTTAAGGCAGTGTCTAGCTCAGTGCTATGAATTATTTAAAGCGCAATCAACATTAAAAGAAACATTTAATGAGTTACTGACAGGTTTGGTAAAACAAGATGAGCAATGTGAACGCTTACTGGCACTTGAGGGTGTCGGGCCTATCACAGCGGTTGGTTTATTAATAAGCTTAAGTGACACAACCCATTTTACGAGTGGACGTAACGCGGCAGCCAATGTTGGCGTCACCCCGCGCCAACACTCAAGTGGTGGAAAAGTACGAATAGGTCATATAGCCAAATACCGTGGCGAGATAACATTACGCAGTCACTTGTTTCTCGGAGCCAGAGCGGTCATCAGTCAGCTAAAGCATCGAGAGCCAAAAACGAAAAAAGAACAATGGCTCAAAGAATTAGTTGAAAGACGAGGTGTGAAGTGTGCAGCCATTGCGTTAGCAAATAAGACAGTTAGGACAGCATATGCCATGCTGAAAAAGGGCACGAGTTATGAACCCAGTTTACTAGCCAATTAATATTTAGCCTTCAGTAACAGAAACAACAGTATTGACCAAGAACCTGCGTTAAGCGGTTAGACCCACCCTTGAT
>NZ_JBECOT010000051.1:0-28693 GCF_040104395.1 Pseudoalteromonas sp. BZA4 | reverse complement strand
CCGTGAGTACATTCGTTATACCAATGACGCGTTGCTTTTTCGTCAAACCAGAAGCGAATATTACCGCGGTTAACGAGGGCTTGATTATAGTGAGACCAGTTTGTGATTTTGCTCATTGTTGTTGCACAGGCTAGTAGGATATAGATGATCTGATCACAGGCTGGCAAGATAGTTCAAACTTTTAGGAAACAACGCCGATTAAAGCAGCATTTAACTTACCTTCAGAAAAAGGGTAATAGTGATGTGCGTTAAGAATTAATACGTTTTTCATAGTTGAGTATCCGTTTGCTAATTACTTTATCGTGTTCAAAATACATTCTGTGGTATATAATAGTAACCTAGATTATTTAATCAACCAGTCACCTTTTTGTAACTAGTCTGAAAAATGTGAGGATGTTTTGGAAAGTTCAGTAGAAACAGATAGTAAGGGTAGAAAAAAAGTTTTAAATGCTTGCATGGAACCGTGTGCTATTGAAAAAGGCATGCGTTTGATTGGCGGTAAATGGACTGGCTCTATTATCTATCATTTAAAAGATGGCCCTGTGCGTTTTAATGATTTAACGCGCATGCTGGGTGGTGCAAGCAAAAAGATGATAGACCAGCGTCTAAAAGAGCTTGAAAGTAGAGCGATGATCACCCGTCATGTTATTAGCACGCGCCCGATAGCAGTGACCTATGAACTTACTGATTTTGGCCGCTCAGCACTGCATATACTCGATGAATTACGGGTTTGGTCTGAATCGAATGAGATTTAATTAGCTTAGAGAGAGCAGGGAATGCATAAGGCACAATTTGGAGAGGTTGAATCAATTAAAAAGCCACCTCACTATGAGGCGATTCATCAACTTGCGCTTGATATTGTTAATGCTAACAATAAACAACAAGAGTGGGCGGCGTACAATCAAATAAAAGAAATCTGCGACAAGTTTGCAGGCACACCGCTTGATCATCCGTTTCAGTGGGAAACGCTTGCTGACTTTACCTATCATAATCCAGAAATTGCACTTATCTATTATTTCAAGGCGCTAGAGTTAGCAATGCTATTCAAACTAGAGGATTATTTAGCGTCGATTAATTTTGCGATTGCAGAGAATTACCTAGAGAAAGCCGATAAGGCCCAAGCGCTAAATTTTGCTAATACAGCTTTAACTTTCGCGGAACAAGCAGCAGATGATGAATTACAGTTAGATATTAACGAGCTGATTCTCGAAGCTAATTCCTTGCCATAAAATTATTTATAAAAAAGCCAGCGCTATGCACTGGCGTGTCTTAATTACGGAAAAGAGTAGCGTGCAATTCGTTTTACTACAGAAAAGTACTGGCGAAAGAAGCCGCCGGTATTGTAGTGAATACCGTGCTCTTTAAAGATAGCTTGCACCTTAGGGGCAATTTCGCGGTAGCGTTTTGCGGGTAAATCAGGGAATAAGTGATGCTCTATTTGATAGCTCAAGTGCCCAGTCATTACATGAAACAGGTTACCCCCTTTGATATTTGATGAGCCCAACGCTTGGCGGTAATACCACTGGCCTTGTGATTCATTTTCGCAGTCTTGCTGGTTAAATGTTTCAACTTCACCGGTAAAGTGCCCGCAAAAGATAATGGTTGAGGTCCACAGGTTACGTAATAAATTAGCGGCAAGGTTGCCCGCCAAAACCCACAAAAATAAAGGCCCAGCAAGCAATGGAAAGAGCAGGTAGTCTTTCACTAGCTGGCGTGCACCTTTACTAAAAAAGCGCTTTTTAAGTTCGCTGTGCGGTACTTTGTAATCGCGGTCATCTTTTTTCTTGCCAAAAAATACTCGCTCGGCTGCCATTTCATGGTACGACACACCCCATTGGAACAGCACACTGAGCAATAGGTAAGTGACAAATTGCCACAGGTTTTTTACTCGCCAACGAAAGTCATTCGATAAGCGCAGTAATCCATAGCCGAAGTCGCGATCTTTACCAATAATATTGGTATAGGTGTGGTGCTCGTAGTTGTGAACGCGGTTCCAACTAGCCCCATCGCACGCTATATCCCACTCGTAAGACTTTGAATTTATGTATTTATCATTCATCCAGTCGTATTGGCCATGCATCACATTGTGGCCAATTTCCATGTTATCTAGGATTTTTGCTGTGGCTAAACTAAGCACACCTAAGAGCCATAAAACAGGCTGAATAAAGCCTAACATTAATAAAATTCGGCCACTCCATTCAAACACTCGCTGGCAAACAATAACGCGGCGAATGTATTTTGCATCTTGCTCACCGAGTTTTGATTTTACATCTGTTTTAACGCTATCGAGTTGAGCTGCTAATTTTTCAAAATTGACTGTTTTTGTTGTGTTCATGCTGATAACTCCACGTCACTGACAGGTTGCGATATACAAAGTTGAATTAACTGCTCTGAGCTATCAGAGAGCTCACCGGTGCGAATATCACGTACGATGCCTTGCTTTTTAACGCATTGGCATTGATGGCAAATTCCCATACCACAGCCAACTGTTACAGGTTGCTTATTCGCTTGTAAGTGGGTCAGTAAGGTTTGTTGGTTATCAATAGTGAATGTTTTGCCCTGATGAGTGAGTGTTAATTCGTGCTTATCAGAGGTTGCTAAAACAGCAGGGACTGCACTGAAATGCTCACTGTCTATAGGCGTATTTAATTGCTTAGCTAAAGCGGCTGCTTGCTTATACAAGGCAACTGGGCCGCACACTAACCAGTGTTTATGCGTATTTGTTGTCAGCCATGTCGTCGCATCGCCATCGTTGTTGCGCTCAAGTAAGTGATAATCAAAATTGCTCAGCGATTGCTTTAGTTGCTCAAGTTCATCTTTAAGCCAGTGGCTGTTCGGCTTTGCATAATAAAGCAGGGTTATAGTTTGTTTGCTATCAGCAGGTATTGATTTAAGCATGGCTATAAATGGCGTAATGCCTGAGCCACCGGCAAGCATGATTAAAGAGCGCGCGGTATTTGGCATTACAAACTGGCCTTTAGGCTCAGAAATATTAAGCCATTGCCCTGGCCTCAAGTTTGTTAGCTTTGACGTAAATGCGCCGAACTCTTGGCTGCGGATCAATAAACGAATTTGTCGCTGCTGCCTTGCCAGTTGTGGTTCGCTTGCGATGGTAAACACACGCGTAAGCAATCGTCCATCAGTTTGGATTGTTAACGCAATGTGCTGGCCTGCTTGATGAACTGGCCATGTTTTTTCTGGCTCAATAATCAACTTAACGCTTTGTTCAGCAAACACCTGTACATGTTTTACTTGTGCACGAAAGTAGCCTTCGCGCCAGCCTGGTTTAAAGCATTGAACCACCGGCTCCCAGTATCCTGCCCAAGATTGATGATGCAGTAAATGTTTTGATAATGAATTTAATAACGCTCTCATTTTTTGCCTTTAGCTTACAAGTGTACGCTCACTTGGCGCACAAGTGTAAGCTGAAAGCTGGTAATTGCAAGCCTAATTTGAGTATTAGCTCTAAATTAAAAGGGCTTGACCTTGCTATTAGGGGGTTATATTTAATGAAAAAAGAATGGATTAATTTTCTTTTTTATTTAATTCAAGGTTATATGTTTATTTTGTTTAGTTTTAATTGCCATGCATCTAGGGAAGGGAGTTTTGAGCTCTTTTACAAGAAGTATTAAAAGGGCTCGTTAATTTCGGCTAATAATTAAAAAACAGCTTTAGCCTTTTTGCTCTGAATCTCTGCCACCGGCTCTAGTGGCAAAGCTTAATTTACAGTCCGAGGTGTAAGGTGGGGATATTCGTTGGTTTGTGAGCCAATTCAATCTAGTTAATTCTTATGCAAACATTATCCCATCTGAGTCTTGTTTAAAGTTATTCTGACTCTCAACTTTACGCCACACTTTTTCGTGGAAGTAAAACGCAACAGTGTTCACAGCTGGCTCAACAATAGCGACCAAGCCACCAATTAAAAAACTACCTGTTAAAAAGTAAGTCACTGTAAAAGCGATTGCGAAGTGCATCATTGCAAAAGTAACTGTCTTGATCATTTTGAATACCCTAACTCTCATAATTTGATGAGTTTAGTATTGCTCATTATTTTTAATCTTTAAAATGGAATAAAAAGATTGTTGCAATCGAAAAAATCGGATGTTAATTTTCACTGTAATGTTCAGAAAGTTTTATTTCAAAGTCTACGAACTCAAATAGAAGTAGATGGTGAGAGTTGTTCGTAAATATGCATTTCAGTTGGGGTAATAAACTGCGTATTGCCATCGATAATGCATGGCGAGGCTTTAGGGCAATTAAGGAGTAGAAAGCTTATTTAATCAAATTACTTAAGTTTATTTTAAGTTTAAACAAGTACAGTAAAGTTTCGCTAATAAGTAAACAAGATAATTTAAGATAGCTCATTTTTTGTTTTAGATCATTACAGCAAGAGCGCTCAAAGGATAGCGTAATTGTGAGTCTATATTACGTATAAATTTAGCACTTATCTCAACGCGTTTTACGAAAGGGGCACTATGAAGATTAAAAATACAACGACTCATTACAGTTCGTTCTCGATATTATTGCACTGGCTTATGTTTATTCTAATCGTCACTGTTTTTGGCAGTATTGAATTGCGAGAGTTATTTGATAAAGGCACGGAAACACGAGATGCTTTTAAAATGTGGCATTTTATGTTGGGTTTATCTGTTTTAGCTCTAGTAGTTGTAAGGTTAGTGGGACGTGTGCTGGCAGGCTCAACGCCTGCAATAAAACCTGAGCCTGCAAAGTGGCAAAATGCATTAGCCAAACTTGTGCACCTTGCGCTCTATGCCTTCATGATTGCAATGCCAATTGCAGGTTGGCTGATATTGAGTATGGCTGGTAAACCCGTGCCATTTTTTGGCTTAGAGCTACCTCCATTAGCAAGTGAAAATAAAGATCTTGCTAAAACTATCAAAGAAATACACGAGACTGTGGGTGAAGTAGGTTATTACTTAATAGGCTTGCATGCCGCTGCTGCATTATTCCATCATTACATTTTGGCTGATGACACTTTAAAACGTATGTTGCCTTTAAAAAAGTAAAGTTTAGTTAGGTCATCATAGATAAGCCTTGAAATCCCATACTAGGATTTATCAGGGCTTGCTCATGACGCAACGAGGCTACTCATTTCTTTCTCAATTTTCACTTTAAGTATTTCGTAACACAGAGATGAAAGTTATTTGTGTTACTTACCATTTGTTACCATCACATAAGCCTAGTTAGTGTTAGGTCAAACACTAACGAGGAAACTCATGAGTACATCAAAATCACAATTCATCAGAGAGTATCAACGCGCGAGTAAATCACCTTGAGATGACAACTCAACCATTTTGCTTTTAGCAGATGTTGATGAAGCGTCTACAAACGATTCAATCGAGCTTAGTTTTAGCCATTACATTTATATGCACAGAGATAGGGTAGGCAGTGTATTGGGTATAAGCATCTCAAAGCAGCTTTTTGATGATAATCCTGATTTTTCAGGGCGCTATTTAGATGGTGTAGAAATGTATGCTTTTTTGCTTCTGTACATTGAGCAAATAAAAGAATTCTGTCATTTATTTTCAGCAGAGTTCGAAGCGATATTTTTAATTGAACCAACAACTTTCTTCAGTCACGCTGAAGAGAGCTGAATAGAAATCATCGAAAAAAGTTAAACTGGCGAACCTTCGGGTTCGCTTTCTTAATATTTCAATTAGTTATAACTTTATGTGGCTAGCTTAGTGTTTTTCAGGCTCACTCGCAACCGGCCTTGATAATACATACCAAGCTGACAATAGCATGAACAAAGCGACTGCTGTTGTAAGCGGCCATGATGGTGACGCACCAAGGTAAAATAATATGAAGCCTACTGCCATTCCCACACAGGCAATGCATTTAACTTTACGCGAAATCGCGCCATATTGTTGCCAGTTTCTTAATGTTGGTCCGTAATGACGATGATTTAAAAGCCAGGCTTCGAACCGCGATGAAGAGCGCCCAAAGCAATAAACAGCAACAATTAAAAAAACAGTCGTAGGCATCACGGGTAGGATCGCACCTATAATTCCAAGCCCTGTAAAAATTAAACCTGTGAGAAAGAATAGTGCCTTGAGTACTTTGGAACCTTCAGTCATTCCGTGTGCGTTTTTTATTTTGTTGCTGCTCATTTTTATTTTTGGCTTATGCAAATGTTTTATCGACTAGCTCACGAACAAACGAAAATGCTTGTTGAGCAGCAATAAGAGCATGTTTTCTTTGTAAATCATCAAGCTCTATTTTATTGATTGAATTAGAAAACTGTTGCCATGCAGCACCGCGGCCTTGTTCGGCAGGTGCTAAATGTCTAGCTCCAAATGTCTCCGATAAATCAATACGTTTGGCGGCTTTTAATAAATATTCTGCACCAAGGTTTGATCCTTCAACTACATACAACCACGCTAAGCCTTGTTCAAATGTGAATGTGCGCTTATCAGAGTATTGCTTACGAATTTCATCGGCCTGCTGCTTAAATAATAAATCGCATAAATCATCGTACACAGCATCTAAGCGCTGCATACCTGCAAGCCCTGCAATGCAATCTTGAAACCTTTGATCATGATATAAAGGGGCGACCGTAATATGAAATGCTAGCTGTACTTGTAAAAACAATGCATAGCGTTCAATGCTTGAAAAAGGCCTTTTAGTCATAATCGCTTTATCTAAACCATCATGAATAGAAGTTGTTTCTGCTTTCAGCTGGGCTGTTAAAGTGTTCTCTTTAATTGTTTCCATATCCAATGAAGACATGATTAACTCCGTGTAGCTAATATTTAATTTATAAAAAATTCAACAGGTAAGGTGAGCGTTAATGTAGTACCTGCTATTTCGTCTGGGGGTAAGGGTAATGGTTCTGCGCGTTTGACCAGAGCAAGTACCTCTTTATCAAGGGATGACACACCGCTTGCTCTAAATAAAGAGACTGCAATTACTTGGCCTTCTCGATCCATTGTAAATTTGACCCAAGGCACGCCCTGCTGACGTTTCAGTTTTGCCATTCGAGGATAGCGTTTACGTCTTTCAAGGTGAGCTGATAATTGCATTTGCCAGCGCTGCTTAGCCTCAGCTTGTTGCTTGCTAAATACATTACTAACTGGGCCTGTACGCTGTTCTGCTGGAGCTGCATCAATTGATTTTGGTGCTGTAGTCTGTGCAACTTCTCTGTCGTTCTGAGAATTTTGTTCTGTCTGTTCAACTTTCTCTTTAACAGGCTTAGTGTCATCAACAGCTGTTTCTTGCACTTTTTCGACTTTAGCTACTTTGGTTTTTTTAGTTACTTTAGGCTTTGTAATTTTAATCTCAGACTGCTTGGCTATAAGCTCTGGTTGCTCGAGTTTAGGCTGTTCTTTAGGTTTGGGTTTAGGCTTACTCTCAGCAGAGGATTGACTCGCCATCTGCTGTTCAGGCCCCTCTGGTAGCGCATTTTTTGGCACTTTAGGTGCGGCTACCATACTAATAACGACGGCATCAGGCATTGCGGCATGTGTCGTTTGTGTTATAGCAACTGCAGGGCTCATAATAAAGTAAGCTGCAACCAACAGATGAACAACTAATACTGTTGAAACACAGAGTAACTGTAATTTACGATAGCCTGTTCTAAGCGTTGGCTGACCAGCTATTATGCTCATTACTGCTGACTCGCTTGTGTTTTTTCTAGCCCAACTAATGCAATGTTCTTATAGCCCGCTTTAGAAAGAATATTCAGCAAATCAACAAAGTCCCCGTAATCTACACTGCGATCAGCGCGAATTAAAATTGCTTGCTCATGAGTGATT
The DNA here is from genome assembly GCF_040104395.1 of Pseudoalteromonas sp. BZA4. Lineage (NCBI taxonomy): Bacteria > Pseudomonadati > Pseudomonadota > Gammaproteobacteria > Alteromonadales > Pseudoalteromonadaceae > Pseudoalteromonas > Pseudoalteromonas sp. BZA4. The sequence goes on along the minus strand of NZ_JBECOT010000051.1, from coordinate 20,918 downwards.
TTTTGCTGCAATAACGCTTCAACTAATTCGGTTTTCGCGACAGACTGCTTTTCACCAATAACCAAAGACAAATCTTTTTGTAATGTAAGGTAAGTTGGTTTTTGTTCAGAGGCTTTCGTTTCAGAATCAATACTGGGTAGTTCAACAGGCACACTAACTGTTGCTAATGGTGCGGCAACCATAAAAATTATCAGTAAAACCAACATAACATCAATAAAGGGTGTGACATTAATGTCATGTTGTTCAACTAGTTCTTCATCATCTTGTTGTAAGTTAAAAGACACGGCTTTATTTCCCTGCAGCTTTGATTTGCTGATAGTCAATTAACTGCTCTAGTGGTTTTGCTTGAGTATCTTTTGCTGATAAATCACGGCTAAGGATTGTCATTATGACAGTCACTGTGTCTAATAATTGCGATTTATAGGCTGTTATAGAGCGTGAAAAATAGTTGTACATCACAACTGCGGGTATTGCTGCAACTAAACCTAGGGCCGTTGCAAGTAATGCTTCAGCTATGCCTGGCGCGACAACAGCAAGATTGGTTGTTTGTGTTTTGGCGATGCTTATAAAGCTATTCATAATCCCCCAAACAGTACCAAACAAACCAACAAATGGAGCAACAGAACCAATGGTTGCTAAAACCCCCGTTCCTTTGTTCATATCTGCAGATAGCTCGGCTTTTACCCTATCTAAGCGAGCTGCAACACGCTCTTTTAATGCATCACTCGTCGTTGCGTTTTTACTACTTAAGATAAGCTCATGTAGGCAAGCTTGAATTAATAGTTTTGCTGTACTTGGCTCTTGAGTTAAACCTTGTTCTGCCATTTTTAAGTTATGACTATTTAATAGTTTGACTAATAAAGCCCTGCCTTCACGTTTACTTTTATTAAGATAAATAAGCTTCGCGATAAAAATACCCCAACACATAATAGAAGCTAGTAGCAGGCCAATCATAACGGTTTTAACAATCACATCGGCCGCTAAATACATACCCCAAGGCGACAAATCATGGCTAACAAAAGCTGCGCTGTCGGCTAATTTTGGGCTATCTAATTTAGTTACTTGGCTTACTATTTCATTTGCAGGGTCTTGCTCAGATGAATAACTATGCCCGGAAAAAAAGCCAAAAAGAGCCACAAAAAGCACTACTCCAAATTTCATTAAATCTACTCCAGCCAACTCACAAAAATGGCGAAAAAAATAAACGTCATATTAGATAAGACGCACCAAAATCATTTTCCCGTAATAAAAATTGAATTTTTTTGTCTACGGCGGGCATTTGCTTTAAGCGATTTGTTGTAATTCTCTGATTGAATGGAGGGTTTTGAAAAGAGACTAGCTAAAAGTAGTCATTATCATATTTTAAACAACAAACTTGCCTTGAATAAATAAGAATGGTACGGTAATGATAATTGTTATCATTTGCATTTATTGGTAGAGAACCGCAGTGCTTAATTACACCAGTATGGATCTATTTGTTCGCGAAAATCAATTTTGGCTATTAAGGTTTTTACAGAAGAAACTTAACCTTCATTGCCATCATGATGCACAAGACCTTTCACAAGACACATTTATTCGTGCTCTGACTTCGTCAATTGATTTATTTGAAGTGAAAGAACCTCGTGCTTACCTTGCTACAATTGCAAATCGTTTAATTATCGATAAAGCAAGACGTAAACGCATTGAGCAAGCCTACTTTGAAGCTCAGTTAGAGTCTTCACAAGAATATGCCCCTTCGTGTGAAGAAGTGCATGAAATGATCCAAAAACTAGAGGCGTTATCGCGCTTACTTGAAGGGTTAGCAGATAAACCAAGGCGCGCATTCTTAATGGCAAGGTTAGATGGTTTGAAGTATCAAGAAATTGCCCAGGAACTGAATATATCGGTGAGTATGGTGCAAAAATATATTGCCCAAACATTGCTTCATTGTCACAGTCAATTACTCGATTAAGCCATAATGTCCGTACAGTACCCAGACTACAAATCTAAGCTTGAACAGGCCGCAAATTGGTGTGTTTTACTCAATTCTGACAACTTCACCGATGCCGATATTCAAGCCCATAGTCAGTGGCTCAAAGCCGATCCTGAAAATCAAAAAGCTTACTCAGAATTGCAAGCACTGTGGTGCGAATTTGACAGCACTGATAACAGCCATTTTGATTCGCAAATCCTCAATAGGGTACTAGATAAAGATAAGCCTAAGTCTAATCATTTTGCTAAATCGGTCGTTTTATCGGCTCTTTTTGTCGGGCTTGGGTTCATGGCCAATCATGTAGGTCTAACAGGAGTTAGTTCTGATTATTACACTTTAAAAGGAGAGCAAAAAACTGTTGAGCTTAAAGATGGCTCCATACTGACTCTCAACGCGCAAACCCAAGTGGATATAGAGTTTAGTTCTAAGCAACGATTGATTAAGTTGAATCAGGGAGAAATACATTTAGTGGCAAAAACTAATTCAAGTTGGCCATTAGTGGTGGAAACAGATAAAGCAACGGCAACAGCCTTAGGGACACAATTTTCTGTTAAACGCCACGAACAAGGTACCTTTGTCGTTGTGAGTGAATCAAAAGTAGAACTGTGCTATTTACCTGTTAAAAAATGTGTCGTAGGTAAGGAAGGTCAAGCGATGTCAGTGGCTAAAAGTCAGCTCATTGGGCCAACAGCTGCTAACCCCGATATAGAATTAGCGTGGTTAAATAATAGATTAGTTGCTAATAATATGAGTTTAGCTAGGTTATTAAGTTTGCTTGAGCCTCATTATCAAGGGGTCTTTATTTACAATCAATCCGCACTTGAACATATCCGAGTTTCAGGTGTTTACCCAACAGACAATATTGCTATGGCGCTACAGATGATAGCGTCAGAACCCGCTGTGACCCATACCTCTATCGCCAATTATTTTGAGTATATCTCATTGAAATAAAATAAATTATAAAATTAATTTCATTATTTAATAAATTTTATTACTGCTTTTTGATTTTGCTGCGTCCTATTAATAGCTCTAAAGAATAATGAGAACTATTTATGTTACAAGGCCGCTTATCGCGTTTCATTTTTACAGTCTTGCTATGCCTGCAATTTACATTTTCTGCGAAGGTGTTAGCGGATCAAGCCCACCAACTTGATATACCGCAAGGTAGTTTGGCTGAGGCACTTAATACATTTGCCCTCCAAACAGGCATCTTGCTGCAGTTTGATCCTAAGCAAGTTGGCGATTTGCAATCTACTGGTCTAAAAGGTGAATTCGAACTTGATACAGGGTTCCAACAGCTTCTCTTGGGGACTGGCTTGTATGCCGAGAAAACGGCTAATGGAAGTTATGTTATACGTGCACTCTTAGCCCAATCAAATGGTGAGATTTTACTCGATACCTTAGAGGTTCAGGCTACATCTAATAAGCGTATAGAAATTTATCAATCAGCCTCTTCAAATACTCAACTTGATCAAGCTCAGCTCCAACGCATTGCCCCACGTGATACATCAGATATTTTCTATAACGTTTCAGGTGTTACCACTTCCCAAACTCGGCAGGAGCCTGGGGTTGCAGTAAATGTTCGTGGTTTACAAGACTTTGGTCGAGTTAATGTGATGATCGACGGAGCTAGGCAGAACTTCAAACGCAGTGGTCATGGTGCCAATGGGATGGTTTATTTAGATCCTCAATTACTGTCGAGTGTCGAAATTGCAAAGGGACCAGTAGGCGAAAGTGGTGGTGCTGGCGCGATTGCTGGTGTTGTAAATTTTAAAACGCTTGAATTTGATGATTTGGCGGCTCCAGGTAAAGATCATGGTACTAAGCTAGCCATTTCATCTGGCAACAATGCCTATCATATGCAGGGCTTATTAGCGTCTACTGTGCGTGTGGGAAAAGACCTAGAACTTGTTGCTGCAGTAGGGCATAAGAATGTTGGCCGTTTTAAGCCAGGCCAACATGGCGGTAATGCTGATTCTAGTAGTTACTTTAGTGCAATGAGTAACTTTACCGAGCAAGATAACTGGTCGTCATTGCTCAAAGCTGATTACACAATAAATAAAGAGCAGTCAGTAAAGCTTAGCTATGTCGGTTTTTATGGCAACTTTGAAGAAGGCTCAGCGACATCAGTAGATGCAGAGCCCGAAAGTAGCAGTTCACTCAATAACGATACGATTAAATTAGATTACACATGGGCTGCAAACTCAAATTACCTCAATCTTAATGCCAGTGTTTATTACAACCGCACTCAAATGCGTCAGCATGTTTATGAAATGGGAGAAAGCAGCAATCCCTACGGCGAGTTTGAATTGCAATATGAAACCAACACCCTAGGAATGGTTGTTGATAATCTTGCCTTTTTTAGCCTCAAGCATGATTGGTTAACACAACATGAGTCATTGTTATTACTTACTTTAGGTGGCGAATATTTTAAAGATTGGACAGAGCCTCAAGCAATAAAGCAAACGCCAGGAACTGGCGATCCATCTTGGTTTACAGGTGCAACCCCTGAAGGTGATCGCTCTCTTGGCAGTGCTTATATTCAAGCTGAATGGCAATACGGCGAGCATTTTTCTTTTGAATCAGGTTTGCGCTATGAGCAATTTTCACTGCAAGGAGGTGGAGAAATATACTCTGGTTACATTCTTAACCCTCCCGGAGTTTCGCCTAGTCGCACTTTGATCTATACCGACTTTGACGTTGACCGGCATGAAAATTACCTTTCACCAAATATGCGTTTAGCCTATCGCTTTAACGATAAAATACAAGGCTACTTAAGTTCAGCTCAGGCAGTCAGGCCGCCTGAAATCACAGAGACCTTATTATTTGGTGCTCATGTTGGTAACTCTTTCCCTTTTTACCCAAACCCTGGACTTGAAGCTGAAGAAGCTTGGAATAATGAAATTGGTCTTAATTTTGAGTTGCTTGATATAGCCAAAGGCCACGATTTATTCATTAAAACAGCATGGTTCGAAAATACCATCGATAACTTTATTGTCCAAGGTCGCGTGATGAGACCTACTTCTATTGATGACAATGGAATGACGCTGAGTTATGTCAATTTACAAGATGAGATCCGTTTTGATGGCCTTGAACTGCAAGCTGATTATGAATCAAAAAGGCTATTTGCTGAGCTTAATTACACCAAAATGAATGTTGACCTTGGCAAGGGTGGCTATGATCCATTTCCTCTAGGAAGCCAAGTAGGTTATCCAGAAACAAGTATGGGTCAAGCTGGATCGGGAAGCTTGAACTATATCCCTCCACCAAAACACAGTGGTGCATTGACCCTAGGCTTAAAGTTATTTGAAGACACTTTAAAGTTAGGCGCTCGAATGCGTTACGAAGATAACGACGGTCGTGGTGGCAGCGCTTATGAAGACGTTGTTGACTGGCAAGTTTATGACTTTTGGTTGGAATATCAATTCACATCACAGTTTAAATTACGTATGTCGGTCGACAACCTGACCGATCTCAATTATGCCGAAGCAAATGGTACTTCATATTGGATTGCGCCTGGGCGCACCGCCACTGCTCAATTAACCGCAACATTTTAAATAATAAAGGAATAAAAATGCGACATACCTTTAAGCTAGCCCTTATTACCAGTGCATTGTTTAGCGCAAATCTTGCAAGTGCCGCTGAAATTAACCTACAACAATTACATGCATTTGGTACACCGCCGACTATTATGATGGGCGGCGATAAAGGCATGATGCCTGCAAAACCACCGACATTAAATACCCATAATGGTAAATTAGTAGGTACTTTTCTTTCTGGTGGTGGTAGTGACTTTGCCACGCTAACGCAGTCGGGTATTTATAGCTTCACTCCCCAATTAACCGAAGGCGAGTTAACCGACTACACCACATATATAAACGAAGTTAATAACGACACGCTAGCCTTTGTAACGAATACCGTGGTTGATAGTCAGGGAATTGTTTACGGTGGCGCAAACAGAACATTATTCAAATGGAGTGAAGGTGAAGTAATAGAGGATGCACTATCGCATTTGGATCTCTCTAGTATTAATGGCGGAGACTTCCGAGTACAAGGCTTGATGGCGATAGATGCACAAGACAACATCTATTTTGCCGCTTATGAACGAGGTAGTGATTATAGTGCATTACTGCGCCTTAATAGTGAAGGTGAAATCGCTGTACTGATTGACTTTAGCCGTGATGAATATAAACAGGGCAATATTTTTACTAAAGGTGAAGCGCCTGCCTCACTGATATACAGTGAACAAGATAATGCTATTTATGGCCTTGCGCATAAATCTTCAAAGTCTGATGGAGCAGGCAGTACCGAAGGCTTAGAAGATGGCGACTTCCCAAGCGGCACCTTGTTTAAGCTAGATTTAACCAATGTTAAAACGGATGGCAGCTCAGAAGTACAAATTTTAAAAACCTTTTCTAATAACCTACATGGTCTTATCGATGACCATACCTTAGCAACAAACTCGTTAGTAGAAAGCGGTGATTGGTTATATGGAACGTCAGCTAAAACAGTATGGCGTGCCCACAAAACCAATTTAGACGCATTTACCGTGTTACATACATTTGGTTCAGAACAAGATGAAGCAGAAACAAACCTAAATGGTAAAACGCCAGCGGGCCCACTTGTAGTTGCAGCAGATGGAAATATTTATGGTACAACAACCGCCGGAGGCAGTGACGATAATTCAGGTGTGCTATTTCGCATTAATATAAGTACAGACGCACGTGACCTTGATAAAGAGCAAGACAATTTTCAGCTTGTACTCCACTTTGCAGATCAAGCCTCACCTTTACCAGTAGGTTTAAGTGTTGGTGCGCTAGTGAATGGCGAACAAATTATTTACGGTGCTACCAATGGCGACGCGGCAACAGAAACAGGAAGCGTATATCAATTCACTGTAAAACAACACGCTATGGAGTTTACCACTCAAACTTCAGAAATAACTTTAGGAGAGAGTGTTGAAGTCAACTGGCAGTCAACCAACTTAAGCCAATGTACTGCCAGTGGCGATTGGCAAGGTGCGAAAGAAACCAGTGGTACTGAATCAATTGAGCCAAGCTCTGAAGGTGAACAATCTTATTTATTAAGTTGCCAAGACACTGACCAAAAAACACATGTTCAGTTAGTTAATGTGGTTGTAAATCCAAAACCAGAGCTGAACTTTACTTCTTCAGTTACCGAAATCACCTTAGGAGAAAGCGTAGAGTTAAATTGGCAAACATCTAACTTAAGCCAATGTACGGCTAGTGGTGACTGGGAAGGTGCAAAAGAAACCAGTGGTACCGAAACTATCGAGCCAAGCACTGATGGCAACAAATCATACATTCTAACTTGCCAAGATAACGACCAAACTGACTATGTTCAAACTTTGGATATTTTAGTTAATCCTGCACCAGAACCAGAACCAGAACCAGAACCAGAGCCTGAACCAGAAGATAATAGCAGCAGTGGTGGGGCATTTGGCGGTGTAATCTTTGCTCTTGGCTTATTAGTTGGTAGACGCTTTCGTAACAAAATTAAAAGCTAAATTAGCAACCAGTTTTGCTAATTAACCCAGTCATATCAATCTGGCGCGCAATTGATATGACTATTTCAGACCTCTAGGTCATTACAAAAACAGAAAAGGAAATATTATGTCTATACAAGTTTCATATGGTGCAAATTATAGCTACGGCAGTTTAAATGACTTTTTCACCTACGCAAGTGAGTTTTTTACGGATACAACTTACGATGAAAGCATTGGTAGTTTCGCTGGTACTGAAAATCCAGATCCTATTGTAGATTTAGGTTTTTGGGGGAGCTTTGGCACGTTCTCTGGCACGCAATTTGTGCAAGAGGGCACTTCAAGCGATGGCAGCCTAGGCTTTATCATCCAGGCTGCTGATGGTTCTTACTTAGATTACACCTTCTTCTCTAGCCCATCTCATACAATTTACGGTGAAATTGCCTCAATTTCCTTTGGTTACGGCATCACTCAAGATGCTAACGGTGAATACAGCTTCACTGATGAGTTAGTTAGTTTCGATGGTCTAGATACCATAGGCCTAAATGCCGGTATTGATGCAAGCGGCAATGTGATTGACCGTACAACCGGTGACAATACCACCCATAACATTGTAGATGGCTTAAAAGATGCGGAGTTTGATTACTTCACTACTTTACTATCTGACAATGGAATTGACTTAACCCTAAACGACACTGGTGCTGCTAGCTTTGCATCACTTGACACTATTGGTGTTTCAAGCTTTGTCGAATACGAACTCGTTGCATAATCTAACTGCACTGTAGCTTTGCTGCAGTGCTACTTAAAATTTATTGAGCTAGCTATGAAAACACTCTGCATTTTTTTATTCACTTTGCCGCTTTCTTGCCTTGCTAACACGGCGGTTGACGATGTTAGTGTAAATTACCTGACTTCACTTCATTATAGTGGCCCTGAAGGTTGGCCTACGGCAGGGAAACCCTATGCACCCCCTATCTATAATGCTGAGCGAGACCAACTGCTAGGAATATCATCCACAGGACATGTAGATATTTTTGGTAACGACACTAGGGCAGCAAATATGTGGGGGCTGGCGCCGGTGCAAGGTCATTATTTTTCATTGGCTAAAGATATTAAATCATACGTGGGTTTTGCTGAGCATCCACAGCTCGATAGGCTTTATAGTATTGATTTAGATGGTAACATTTTTTATGTCCACTCAGATGGCAGTAATAAAAATATTGTTTTTGATAACAATGAGGAAGAGCTTAGCAGTCAACCTAACGTTCAGCCCATTTTTGATCAGCAGGGGCGGCTACTGTTTATAGACACAGACGGCGAATCTTACTCGCGGTTAATGCGCTTAGACGCCGATAATACCTTGATTGAAATGCACCGTTTTAACAATAACCCGCATGGTTATTATACTGGTGCGGGAGGTATGTTATTGAGTGGTAATACATTATTTGGCTATTTGGCCTACCCCAGAGGCACACCATTTTTAGATACACTCTCGATTGATGATGATTTTATTGTCGGCGCCCTCTACGCAATGGACTTAAGTAACGACCCAGTACAAAGCCCTGAAATTATACACGAGTTTACCTTAGCCGAGGGAGAAGTTCCGTGGACAAGAGGTGAAGCTGCGCGTATAGCCACCTATTTGGTTGAAGACCAACAAGGTTATTTATACGGCACCACGTCGGTAGGTACTTGTAAAACAAAAGGAATAATCGTTCATAATCAGCAAGAGGCAAAATTTGATAATGGCATTTGTGGTGGTAGCTATGCCTTATATTCTGTGACCGATAAAGAAAATCTCATCCATACAGAATATCCTCATTATGATGGCAGTAACCCTTTTGGCTCTGTATTTAGAGTAAAAAAAGATGGTTCTGATTTTGTGTTAGTGCATACATTTAGTGACCTAGATGGTAGCCAGCCCCGCGGACCAATGGCGATTACGGACAATGGCTACCTTTATGGTACAACGATGGGGGGCGGTGTCCATAAAGATGAAGTTATAAGCGTAAAGCAAGGCAACCCCTACCCCTCGGAATTCGGGGAAGTAACCGGGAATGGCACCATTTATCGTATTCGCCTCGCAGATATTAAAGTTGAAAATGGCGTGGTCGTTGAAAGTGGTTTTGAACATGTACACTCTTTTAAAGCGGGGATAGATGTTGATGCCGACGGCAAAGTGCCAACCGGTATCATGTTAGCTGCAAACGGTAACTTATACGGCACCACCTTATATGGTGGCCGAGGGTATACCGATAATTCTGGTAATAAATACCTCAATGATAAATTCGGTACTGTATTTGAAGTAGATTTAAGTGCTCAACAGCCGACAGGCTCAGTGTCAATCAGCATAACTCCAGGGACTATAAAGCAAGGAGAGCAAGCCGAAGTGACTTGGTCCAGTTTTAATGCAACAGACTGTAAAGCAACGGGGGAAACAGCGATTGGCGACTGGCAACCTGATTCGCCACTAGAGCCGCAAGGCAGTATGGTTATTTCGCCACAGACAGGGGTTTATACATTGACAGTTAATTGTAAGGATAGCGATGTGAATAGTCGTTTTGCTGCCCTAGCAACCTTGTATGTGGATGCAGAAGCCAAAGCAAAAGACAGTGAGTCACTTAGCTATGGTAATGGCGGCAGTTTAGACTGGCGTTGGCTGTTTTTGTTAACTGCGGCAGCATTGTTTAAACCAGTTCGTACAACGAGGTTTAAATGAACGCTTCGCAAGCGCTTAGTAAACCACTTAAAGATGCTTTAAAGCTGCAAATGCGCAGTTTTTATCATGTTGCAGGGTTTAGTGCTGTCATTAATGTATTAATGCTGTTGCCTGCAATCTACATGTTGCAGGTTTATGATCGCGTTTTGAGCTCAGCAAATTTAGACACCTTATGGCTAATCTCTTCGATGGTTGCGGTATTTTTCTTATTAATGGGGGGGCTGGAGTGGATCCGGAGCCGAGTATTAATAAGCATTAGTCAACAATTTGATAAAACTTTACACAACCGTGTATTTAATGCGTTATATCAACATCAACTTAAAACTGGTAACGCTAACTCAGGACTACTGATTAACGATCTTAATCAAGTTCGTCAGTTTATGACAGGGAGTAGCGTGTTTGCCTTTTTTGATGCGCCTTGGGCGCCTATTTTCTTAGTCATTTTGTTCTTTTTTCACCCTTTATTGGGCACGCTCGCATTGGTTGGTAGTTTAGTGTTATTTGCTTTAGCTTTAGCAAATGAATTATGGGCTAAACAGTCTCTAGTTTTAGCCTCACAAGCAACTACAAATGCTAACAGACTCGCCAGCGATATCATTAATAATGCCGAAGTTGCTCAAGCCATGGGTATGCAGCAAAACTTACAAGAACGATGGCAGTCAGAGCACTGGGCTGGAATTTGCCATCAAAGTGAAGCGAGTAATTTAAGTTCTGTTCTTACTGCAACCAGTAAAGTTTTACGACTCGCATTACAGTCAATGATGCTAGGTGCAGGCGCATGGTTGGCTGTTGCGGGAGAAATAACAGCTGGAATGATGATTGCGGGCTCTATTTTGGCAGGACGTATGCTCTCGCCAGTTGAGCAATTGGTTGGTGCTTTTAAACAATGGCAATCAGTTAAGCAATCACAACAACGTTTAAATGGCTTGTTATGTCAATATCCATCAGTAAAGGAAGGGCTTTGTTTACCTAAACCAAGCGGTAAATTAACCATTGAGAACGCCACTTTAATCCCACCAATGGCTCAGCATCCTGTTCTTAAAAATATTAGTTTTGAGCTTGAACCAGCAGAAATTTTGGCCATTATAGGCCCCTCAGGTGCTGGTAAATCATCAATTGCGAGAATGCTATGCGGTATTTGGGAGCCGCGTATAGGTAAAGTGCGTTTAGATGGCGCAGATGTATTTCAGTGGAATAAACAAAGCTTAGGCCCTTTTATTGGTTATTTACCACAGAATGTGAGCCTTTTTGCAGGCAGTATCGCGCAAAATATTGCACGATTTGGCGAGGTGGATGATCACTTGGTGATTAAAGCCGCGAAGTTGGCTGGGGTCCATGACATGATACTCAAGTTAAGCAATGGTTATGAAACGCAACTAGGTGAAGCAGGAACCGGTTTATCGGGCGGCGAAAAACAGCGCATAGGCCTTGCAAGAGCAGTGTATGCTGATCCTAAGGTGGTTATTTTAGATGAAGCAAATGCGAATTTAGATGATAGCGGTGAGGCTGCGTTAGCAGCAACAATCAAAACGTTAAAGCAAGCTGGCAGTAGTGTGATATTCATAACTCACAGAGCGAATATTTTAGCTATGAGCGATAAAATTTTGTTACTAAACAAAGGCCATGTTCAGGCATTTGGCGCTAAAGAAAACGTGTTAAACGCCATGCAAAGAGCCAAACAAAGTCAACAGGGAGTGGCAATAGCATGAATGCTCAACACGGCATAGCAGGTCGTAAGTACATTCTTTGGGGCTGGATTATGACTGCACTAAGTTTGGGTGTTTTTTTACTTTGGGGAGCCTTTGCACCACTGGATAAAGGTGCTGTGATTGAAGGTCAAGTTATTGTATCTGGGAGAAAAAAACAAATACAAGCTCCACAAAGTGGGGTGCTTGCCCAGTTGTTAGTGCAAAATGGTCAATGGGTTGAGAAAAATCAGCCTTTAGTGACCCTCGATAACCGAGTCGCTAAAAGTCAGCTTGAGGCCGCAACAACTCAATATTATATGGCACTGGCAGAAAAAGAACGTTTATATGCTGAGTTTACACTAACGCCGAAGTTGCACTATTCATCAGCGTTAACCGAAATAGCATTACCACAAGCCGAAGAGGCTATGCGCTTGCATCAGCAATTGTTTGTACAAAGAAAAGCAACGCAGGATGCAAAACTCTTACTGTTAGAAAATAACAAACACACTACGCAATCGAGAATTTTAGGCCTACAAAATGTGGTTGCCAGTCAGCAACAGCAATTGGCTGTATATAAAAATTGGCTTAGAGACACACAAGCTTTAGTAGATAAAGGCTATCAATCACAAGAAAAACTTTATCAATTACAGGCACAAGCTGCGGAGATCAGCGCTGATTCAGCAAACTCACAAGCAGAACTAAAAGCACAACAGGCCAGATTATTAGAGCAAGACACTCAATTACAACAGACAATAAAAGCTTACAAGCAAGACCTCAGTCAACAGATGGCTACCAATCAAGCGAATATTAGTCATTTCAAACAGCAGATTATTACGGCTCAATTTAGCCTGGATAATAGTGAAGTTCGCGCACCAGCAGCTGGTCAAGTTGTAGGCCTTAATGCGTTTGGTGATGTAGTATCCCAATCACAATTATTAATGGAAATAATGCCTAAAGGCCAAAGTCTTATTGTGGATGCGAAAGTACCGGTTCATCTAATTGATAGCATCTTACTTGGTCAAGAAGTAGATCTACTATTTAATGCTTTCAATACCAGTACGACACCGAAAGTTAAAGGCAATATAGATAGCCTGACACAAGATATTGTCAACGACCAACGAACTGGGCAGCCTTATTATCAAGTAACTATTCGAGTCAATGAACAAGCGTTGCTAAAAGATTTAGTGTTACAGCCGGGGATGCCAGTTCAAGCATTTGTTAAAAATGGAGAGCGTTCGATGCTGAGTTATTTGTTTAAACCTTTAATAGATCGTATTCCTCATGCAATGGCTGATAATTAAAAAGAATTTCACTTTAATTAATAATTAAGAAGGTTTACCTAATAAATACACTTGAATGAGAATGATTATTGTTTATAATGTCCACCTGCCACGCAACGGGACTTTGTAAATTTTGACTAGCAAGACCACTAACAGAACTGGGTTCAACTCGATGTATCAAGAACACCACGAATGGTTAGTTCGTTGGATTGCTAAGCGAACGAGTAATGCTGATAATGCCCAGGATCTGGCGCAAGATACGTTTATCAAATTGTTAAATAAGCCAATGCTTTATGATGATATGCGTAGCCCACGTGCCTGGCTTACGAAAGTTGCTGGTAACTTGATGACAGATCAATTACGCAGGCAAGTGCTTGAACGTAATTATCAAAGCATGCTCGAATCAATGCCTGAGGCTGACTACTTTTCGCCCGAAGAACAATTGGAGTTGCTTAACTTACTTGAGCAAATTGACAAGTTACTCACGGGTTTGAAAGCAAAAGAAAAAAAAGCTTTTCTAATGGTTAGATTGGATGGCATGAGCTATAAAGATGTCGCAAACGAACTAAAAGTAAGTTTATCTTCAGTCGAAAAATATATCGCTAAAGCAACACTACAGTGCTACCAACTTGTTTATTTTGACAGCTAAATCTGATGAATTTTAGACTCAATCACAATCAAGCTCATATTCCAGAACACATAGTTCAACAAGCAATTAGATGGCAAATTAAAATTGAATCTGGCAGCATCAGTGAGGCAGAGCAGGCATATTTTGTGAAGTGGCGCAGTGCAGATCCATTGCATGAGCTGGCATGTGCTCGGTTACTACACCTTGATAAAGCATTTAGTGATGTTGCTATTAAGTCCGCCGGGTATGCACGAGAAACATTACAAAAAACAGACCATGAAATTGATAATCTACAGCGTAGACGTTTGCTCAAAGGCGCGCTTGGTACGACACTAAGTGTAGCAGGTGTGGCTTTTTTAGCTGAGCAGCAAGGCGTTCGTCATTATTTAAGTGCCGATTTATCAACCAGAAATAGTCGCGAAAAATTTACCGTTTTCAAAAGTAGCCAACTATGGTTAAACCGCCACAGTACGGTAGAAATTGATGAGCAGAAGAGTAATTCGATTAGGCTCACGCAAGGCGAGTTATTTTTAAAAACCGCAGCTATTGATGCACCTGTTCAACTACACACAGCTCATGGCGTATTTGCCACTCAAAACGCAGAAGTATTTGTTCGTCATGAGGCAAGCCATGCGATTGTACAAGTAAACAAAGGCCTACTGCATTACAGTGCAGAGGCAGGTGAAAAGAGTTTATCCCTACAAGCAGGCTCGACGTATCAACTCTTTTCCAATAAACAATTTGCTTTAAATACTGGGGTTTTTGATTACAGTAGCTGGCGTCAAAATCTACTCACTGCTAGAGCCATGCCGCTTGCCGATTTTTTACACGAGTTGGCTCGTTATCGAAGCGGCCATATTCGTTGCCATCCAAGTTTAAACGATACGCTAATTTCTGGTGTATTTCAGCTTTCAGATACAGATTTAATTTTATCAACTGTCGCACAGTCATTGGGCGCAAAGCTTAACTATCTGACCCGTTTCTGGGCAGAAATTTTACCAAAGTAAAATAATTCTCATTTATTTTTACGGCTTTTCATTTTTCGTTCGGCTTTATAGGTATGTAACGAAAAAAGGAAACTCACATGCCGTCTCGTGTATTGCTTTCTAGCTGTGCCATATTTGTTTCGAGCCTGTTGTCTGTGACCCCAATTTATGCGGCGCAATCATCAGCTAGTTCAGCTAATTTCACATTAGTTCAATTTGACTTACCTGCAGGTAATCTAGGTGATTCATTAACGCTGCTTTCACGACAAGCAGGGATCACACTGAGCTTTGATGAGCAAATCGTAAAAAATATCTCCGCGTTAGAGCTTAAAGGACGCTACAGCACAGAAACTGCTTTAAATAAACTTTTACAATCAACCTCATTAGAAGCGTTTTTGATTGCTCAAAATGCTTGGATCATTAAAGCAAAGCCACAATCAGATGTGATTACTCTTGATACTATTCAAGTTCAGGGACAACACAATAAACTAAAAAATAAAACCTATACCGAGGCAAAATCGGTAAACGTCATCACTCAGCAAGATATTGAACGATTTCGCGGTACCAGTGTTGGCGATATATTCCAAGGTACACCTGGGGTATTAGTCAGTGAGAACCGCAACTCAGGTGGTTTAGACATCAATATCCGCGGTATGCAAGGTCAAGGCCGTGTGCCAGTTATTATTGATGGAAGTCGCCAAGAAACAACTGTTTATCGAGGGTATTCAGGTGTCTCTAGCCGCAGTTATATTGACCCCGATTTAATTGGCTCAATGACGATTAGTAAAGGCCCTGTTATGGACGCGCAAGGGACCGGTGCGACGGGCGGATTAGTGAGTGTAAGCACTCTTAATGCTGACGATATTGTCAAAGAAGGTGAACTGTCAGGTGTACGTTTAAGAGCGAGTGCTATTGGTAATAGCTCAAACGCACCTCAGCCTGGAACCTATGCAGGCTATTATCTCCCTCGTAATGCTTATCGCTCAGACTGTCGCTTTCCAACATATTGTACTGAACAGTACTTGATGCCTGAGCATTTTGCCCCCGAAGAAGGAATGGACAGACCTAGTTTGTTAGAGTTTGCGAGTTACGCGGGGAGTGTCGCTGCTGCAAAACGCTTTAGTTGGGGTGACTTAGTTGGTGCTTACGCTAAGCGTGAACAAGGCAATTATTATGCAGGTAGCCATGGCCCTAAACCCGAATTGATTTATGGTGAGCCGGTTAAAATGGCTTGGTATACCGAGACTCCTGTGTCTGTGGAAGGTGCGTCAAGATTTCGTGCTAATGAGCGTATACCAAATACAAACTTCAATAGTGAGTCGGTATTACTTAAAACGAACTTGGTGATGCCAAAAGATCATAGCTTAGAGATGAGTTATATCCTTTATAACAGCGAATATGGCGAAATGATGCCTTCGCAAATTCGCTCTTTTGGTCAAGCAAGACAATGGCTTGACAGCGAAGTAACAAACCATACCTATACATTAAAATACAAATGGCAACCGCTTACTTATGATTGGGCCGACTTTTCGGCTAATTTGTGGCACACAGATGCGATTACAGATCTTAATACACCTCGCCCCGGCTCAGTTGATATTGCCGATAACATAGCTCGAAAAGATGACTATCAGCGTTGGGGTGCTGAATTTAGTAATAAAATGATGTTCTACAATCATGGCGAACTTGCATTGAGCTATGGCATTGCTGGGCAGTGGGAAGATATGGATACCGACACGCCCCAAACAGAAGGTTTTTATGCTGGTTCAAGAAGCGGTTGGCGTAAAGAGTTTAGTGCTTTTAGCGCCGTCGATTGGCAAATTACAAAGCAGTGGCAATTAGAAGCAGGATTACGCTTTAGTCATTTCTCTTCAAAAGATAATAATCCTTTAGAGCTTAAGCCCAATGATCCCGCATGCACACCTGATGGGCAAGGAGGCTGTGTCCCTGTAAATTATCAGAATAGTCACTCAGGCAGTGCGCCGCTTATTGCTTTAACATGGCAAGCGTTAGACAGTCTTCAATTATACATTAGACACGCAGAAGCTTTACGCATGCCAAGCTTGTTTGAAAGTACTTCGGGCTGGTCTGTGAGCCCTGTGCTTGATATCCCTCTGAAACCTGAGCATGCCAAAAACCAAGAATTGGGTATTAATTATTTAAACGAAAAAATAGCGAATAACACAGAGCAACTGGCTATAAAGCTTGCCTATTTCGAGAATCATGTAGATGACTATTTGACTCGAACACAACCAAATGCATGGGAGCAATCACAAGGCGGTATGCTCGATTTTTTCCACATGCGCAATATCGACAGTTTAGATCTTAATGGTGTTGAGTTGAACTTTAGTTACACAACACCTTTTTGGTTAGTTGAATTAAGTGGCACTAAATATTCCCATATTGAAGTGTGTAATGTTGGTAGCTATGTACGCTATTACTGTAATGACTGGGGGATCCCTGAGAGCTACATAAATAATATGATCCCGCCTAACTGGCATGCCAGCTTGCATTTAGGGTTACGTCTTTTTGATCAAAAATTCGAGACTGGTTTACGCGCTACCTTTATGGGCGAGAGAAACTCAATTCCTCGATACAACGCACCAACAGGTTTTAATGAGCCTGTGCTATGGCACAGCTATAACCTTTTAGATTTCTACAGTTCATACCAATTTAACGATACGGCGACCCTTGATTTTACTATCGATAATATTACCGATCGTTACTACTTAGACGCATTGAGCTTAGGACTTGTGCCAGCCCCAGGGCGCACAGCCAAGCTTAGCTTAACTTTACAATTTTAATTGCCAGAAAAACCAGCAAGGAGACCCCGATGAAATTGATGCTACATACATTCACCGCTATAGGGCTAGCTTTAGCGCTAACCGCTTGTGGTGGAGGTGGTGGTAACGACGATAGCACCCCTGTTGTTGTTGAACAAAAACCGACGGCTGTCATCACAAGCAGTACAGAACAAACAACGTTTTCACTTAAAGATGGTGCAGTACAAATTCAACTAAGTGCTGATCAAAGTAGTAGCGCAGATAACAAAGAGCTCAGTTATCAATGGCAACTTATTTCTCGCCCAGAACAAAGTGAAGCGGTTTTAACCAGCAATGATAGTCTTAGCACCGATTTTGTGGCTGATCTTCCTGGTGAATATGTCGTTAGTCTTATTGTTAATGACGGTGTTAATAACAGTGAAGCAACACGCATTACTTTTAATGCAACATCACCATATCCGACAGCAATCACTGAGCCTGTATACAGTGTAAGTTTGGGCACAACGAGTGTCGGCCTAGATGCAAGTGCTAGTTTACCTCCTACAGGCGAGACAGGCAGTTTAGATTATCAATGGAAGATTGTTGAAAAACCGGCTGAAAGTGCGGGTTATTTAAGCAATGAAACACTTAGTTTAGCTACTCTATTTGTTGATGTAGCTGGAGATTACAAACTTGAGTTGGTTGTTTATTACGGAAATATTGCCAGTGAACCAAAAACGGTTACCGTAACTGTTTCATCAGGTAATGCTCCACCTGTTGCGATTGCTGATGATGTGACGGTTAAGCTTGGGCAAACAGTTACGCTTGATGCATCACAAAGTAATGACCCTGAAGGAGCGTCTTTACAATACCGTTGGAAATGGGCTTACAGTCCTGTTGAGCCAGATGCTATTCCATTACCAGAATTAGCAGGAAGAACAACAGATACACTTACTTTTACGCCGGTAGTTGCGGGTGAGTATTCATTGGTACTGTTCGTGTTTGATGGTGCAAGAAAAAGTGAAGAGCGTGAAGTCCTTGTAACCGTAAAGAAAGATCCTGAGTCTAATGAAAACAAAGCACCCGTCGGGGAGTTACTAGCAACAGGCTATTTCCCTTCTTATAGCATTGGTGAGCAAGAAGTTGGTTTGCGCGCTGAGTTTAATTTTTCAGGCTATGATCCAGAAGGGGAGGCATTACAAATAATCAGTGCGGAACTTATTGAAAAGCCAGAAACAAGTACTGCTGAATTAGTTGATATTGGTTCTTGGAAGCCGATGGGCAAAAAGATTCAAGAGCTTGATGTTGAAGGCATGTATAAAGTGCGAATGGTCATATCTGATGGTGTTAATCAACTAACAACCGATGCAACAATGGAAGCTAAAATTGGTAATGTTAATGGGCAGCCTTCAACACGTGGTGTAGATGCTCAATCTAAATCAGTGATTGTAGGTGATGCACTCGTATTTGATGCATCAAGTGAAGACCCAAATGATGATCCAATGACATTCCATTGGGAACTTGTTGACCGTCCAGATGGCAGTAACGCGGTTATTGAGCCAGTTATTGAACCTGAAACTCAAGAGTATCGTCGTGCTCGTGTGGTAACTGACGTACCAGGCTCATATACTGCGCGCTTGATTGTTGAAGATGACCGCGGACTTTTTGCAAAAACTTATGCAGAAGATGATGGCCTTGCAAAACTTACCAATACTGCGCCTGAAATTCGTTCAGTTGTGTGGGCACGTAGCTGGGGGAGATTGCAGCCAGGTGAAGATTACTATCAAATCTTACCGTGCATGTCATTATTACATCGCCCAGTTACGGTTGATGCTGATGGTGATGAAGTCTTCACCCATGAAGAGTTAATTAGCACGCCTGAAGGTGGTGAATTCACAAGTTATCCTGATGAAGCTGATTGTCCTGCCACACGCGGTCAAGTGTTTACCAAACCAGGTATTTATACATTCCGTTATTCAGCGACTGATTTAATAGACGATGCACCACAATATGATTTTGTTGTTAAAGTTGATCCATTATCAGAAGCGAAAGGTGTTCGCTTACGAAGTATTAATGAAGATGGCGAAAGCTTATGGCACCCACTTCCATATGAAACAATTCCACCATTTGCAAATGGCTTTAGTGCAAGCTCGCGTCCATTTTTAGAAGAAGGCTATGTGCAATGGGAGCTGAGTGCTATGGATAGTGCTTATACGATTGAGAATGTTAAGGTGAGCCATATTAATGGTGGTCTTGCGAGTCTTACTCCTCGTTTTGAAAACCTATATGAAGGACGAGTTATTCAACAAGGCGAAAGCTTAGCATTTCAAACCGTAGTACCTGCAGTGCCTTGTATTCGTAATGACGATAAGTCTGAAGGCTTCCATTTCTCTTTCAATATCAGAGAAATCCCAGAAATTACTTATGTATACGAAATATGGCGCACAGCCGATGAAGACAGTCTTTTCAATGAGTGGGAAGAGTGTGAAGAAGGCCAGTTAAATTAAATACGCCAAATTAAAAACTTAAACAAGCGAACCTTCGGGTTCGCTTTCTTAATATTTCCCCTTCCTCGTTCCTTTTTAGTTAAAAGCCGTAACTGCGGCTTAACGCCCATATAAAAATTAAGGAGCATATATATGTTTAGATATATATCAACGCAGGATCTTCTAACTTTAGTTGACTCAATCCGCAGTATCATTCTCAAAAACGACCATAAAATTAATCATTTAATGTTAAACAAAGAAAACCCTGATTTTGAGGGGCTTTGGTCAATTATCGAGCCTGATGTTTATGCTAATAAGCAACTGAACTATCGTGGTGTAAAAGTGCTGTTTTATAAAATGATGGTTTTTCTGCTCGAAGATATTCAGGAGGGCACTTTTGATTATTCGGATTACAATGATCAACCTTGCAACGAAAACCCTGAGCGCTTTGATGAGTTATTTGATACGGAATTAGAGAATGACTTCGATGGTAACTTTAAGGAAAAAATTGAGCGTGAGTTCGAGCCAGAGCTGAATAATGAGCGTACTCAAAATTCTATAAAAGAGACCATGTCACAAATCAAACAAACGCATTCATAGGATAAAGAAAGCTATTTTTGCATTTAAAAATAGCGGCCTAATCATAACTCACGAAATACGCCACGAGCCGTTATTTGCCGGCTCACTACTCAATGTCTGGGTAGTCAGAGTTCATCTGATAATACTAGTGAGGGAATTGTACGCAAATATACTTTTCCATTGTGGTAATACTGAACTGGTTTAATTGAGCAGGACACTTTAATAATGGACAATGATCTAATATTGAGGTGTTAAATGACAAAACGAAAAAACAAAACTTATACAACCGAATTTAAGCAAGAAGCAGTTGCTTTAGTG
>NZ_JBECOT010000050.1:0-30250 GCF_040104395.1 Pseudoalteromonas sp. BZA4 | reverse complement strand
ACAATCGCCAACTGGTTGAAGCGATGATCAAAGTGAAGGCGCTAAATAAGATCAACACCCTTGGTCTGCCTAAATATCAGTAAGTTAAGTGAATTTGTTAGAGAGCTGCATTTGATCAACAAGGCCCTTTTCAAAAACATTTAAGCGTTCGTTTACAGCTGCAGCTGTTGCTATGACCTTAAGTGCAGCTATGCCAGCCATGGCTGACAATGTTAATGGGGCAATCAAAGGTAACCTCATTACTCAGTCTGGCGTTTCTTTAGCTGGCGCAACAATCACTATTACTGATAAAACAAAAGGTTATGAAAAAACTCTCATTGCAGATGCAAATGGTCAGTTTAATCTTAATCAAGTGCCTGTTGGTAAATATGACATAACCGTTTCACAAGCCGGTTTTGAAAAAGCACAGATCAACGATGTAATTATCGGTGTCGGTAAAACTGCACTTCTCGAAATTCCACTAGTTGAAGGTAATATTGAACGAATTGCAGTTGTTGGTGGCGCAATTCGTGCTGTTGACGTATCAGTTACTGAATCATCTTTAAACATTAGTTCAGAAGAGCTAGAATTATTACCAGTTGCTCGCTCATTAACATCGGTTGCTTTACTAGCGCCTGGCGCAACTGAAGGTGATAGTCGATTTGGTGATCAAGCATCTTTTGGTGGCTCATCTGTTGCTGAAAATGCTTATTACGTAAATGGTCTGAATATGACTAACTTCCGTAATGGCCTGGGTGGTGCGACCATTCCATTCTCTGCATATGATAGTTTTCAAGTAAAAACAGGCGGCTACTCATCTGAGTTTGGTCGAACGACTGGTGGCCTTATTTCTGCAGTTACAAAGTCAGGTACTAATGACTTTCACTTTGGTGTTGAATCTATTTACTCGCCTGACTCATTGAGAGAACAGTCTCCAAACTCAGTTTACTTACAAAATGATCGTTGTGAGGCTGAAGATGGTCACTGTATTGGAGATTTATATGTCAATAACCAAGATGACTATGTAAACTCATTTGAGACAAATATTTATGCCTCTGGTGCGTTAATTGAAGATACGCTTTTCTTCTACGGGATTTATACTTTCCGAGATAATGAAGAAGAATACGGTAACGCTTCTCAAACCTCTCTAACAAAAGAAAAAGATGACGACCCTTATTATCTAGCGCGTATTGACTGGAACATTAATGAGGATCATCAATTAATGCTTTGGGGTTTTAGTGATGAACGCACATATTCTGAAAGCACAATCGAAGATGCAAATGGTACAGGTAACTATACATTAGATGGCGGTACAGCTTATCACAAGCGCGGTGGTGAAAGTTTTGCGGTACGTTATACAGGTAACCTGACTGATGACTTAAGCGTATCTGCTATGTATGGTGAAGTTAAATTCTCAGAAACTGATTATTCAGACTTTGATGACTGTCCTACCGGCTATGACGCAGATTTAGGTGTTGATACTACTTGTTATGTAAACTTCACTGTAGGCGCTAATGAAGATAAGCGCGAGCAATTGCGCGTTGACTTTGATTGGTACTTAAATGATGAGCATACACTAAGATTTGGTTATGACTCAGAAACCAATACATCAGATGCAACTACAATAAACTCGGGTGGTATTTACTACTACTATAGAACATACGAAGAAGGCGCTCGCCTTCCAAACGGTTATGTTCTTCCTGAAGAAATGAAAACAACTCGTGTTCGTGACTATAAGAATGGTGGTGCATTTGAAGTTGAAAACTGGGCGATTTATATCGAGGATCAGTGGGCTGTTACCGATAACTTAACACTAACTTTAGGTCTACGTAATGACAGCTTCACAAACTACAACGCGGATGGCGATGAATTTGTATCTATTGATAATCAAATTGCGCCAAGATTAGGTGCCTCTTGGGATATAAATGGTGACGGTGACAGTAAATTATTCGTTACTGCAGGTCGCTATTACTTACCTGTTGCTGCAAATACGAATATTCGTCTTGCAGGTGCCGAAACTTATATCCACACTTGGTATGAATATGAAGGCCTTAATGCTGATGGTACTCCTGTTGGTTTAAGCAACCAATTAGGTGATATCGCTATTTCAAATGGTGGTGACGGAACAGCAAAACCTTCAAACACTCTTGCAGATAAAGATCTTGAGCCTATGTACAATGATGAAATTATTGTTGGTTATCAAGCAGCGATTAATGATGACTGGTCTTGGAGCATCAAAGGTACATATCGCACACTAGGCAATCAAATTGATGATGGCTCATATATCTTTACTGATGAAGATGGAGAGTATCTTGGTGAAAACTGGTTCTTATTTAACCCAGGTAATGGCGCAACATTTAACTTCGACCTAGATGGTGACGGTGTAACTGAAGAGTATAGCTTCACAGCTGAAGAGCTAGGTTATCCTGAAGCTAAACGTCGTTACGCTGCCGTTGACCTTTCAATTGAGAAGAGCTGGGATAAAGTTTGGTCATTAAAAGCCCTATATACTTGGTCTCATAACTACGGTAACACTGAAGGATTTGTTAAATCTGATAATGGCCAAGATGATGCAGGTTTAACACAAGACTGGGATTACCCTTATCTTATGGATGGTGCTAACGGTAACTTACCAGCGGACCGTCGCCACAATATTAAAGTTTACGGTGCATATGCAGTTACTGAAGACTTCTTAATAGGTGCAAACTTAAATGTTGCTTCAGGTCGTCCTTGGACAGCCTTAGGTGCAGGGTATACACCAGACCCAGACAAATATTCTTATGGCGACACCTATTATGTAGGTGATCAACGCTACCCTCGCGGCAGCATGGGAACAACTCCCTGGACAGCACGATTAGATCTTAACTTTACGTACAACTTGCATTTCAATGATCAAAAAGTACGCTTCGCATTAGATATTTTCAATGTATTTGATGCATCTACAGCAACTCGTTATGACGAAGTTGCTGAAGTGGCGGCTGGTGATGATAGTGCAACATTTGGCTTAGCGCAAAGTTATCAATCTCCTCGTCGAGTCCAACTATCTGCTTCTTACGACTTTTAATTTCGAATAAATTAGTAAGAAAAGCAATAACTCTAAAAGCCTCTTTATGAGGCTTTTATTTTTTATATTTAAACCTAATTAGTACTTCAATAGTTCGTCAATTTTTATCGTCAATTAATCAAGTTACAACTCAGTTAAGCTAAGAAAATGCAAGTGAAAGCACTACTTTGAGATAAAGATCTCAAAGTAAAATCATATAAGTAGCAGTTAAAAAACGATGTCAGCATTAGCGCTTAATTCAGGAATATCAGGGAAATAAAGTACGGTACAAGCAGCCACAAAGCACTGCAATTCATAGCACACTGAAGATGTCAGAGTCACTGAGAAAAGTGCAATTATGGTAATGAATAGCGTACAAAATTTAGCTCAACTCTGTGTTGAGCTAAATGATTCAATGGCCAAGTTTAGCGCTGACAATTAGGTCTAGGCTCAAAATCACTAGCTCGTATAGGTAGCTGCACTACTTTTCCGCAACCCGGAGGCGCTTGCAGACCAGTCTCTTCGTTAATAAAGGCCCAACGAATAGAAGCAGGGCGAGTATCCGCTATGGCTTCAGGGTTGAGTGGCTTAAGGTAACGAATGTAAGCTTCTAGTGCGCCAACACTGCCTGTTAAACCTGTGCTCTTGTTATCGTCGCGACCAATCCATGCAACAGTCACCGTGTTTTGGTCAAAACCTGCAAACCAACTATCGCGTAAGTCATTACTGGTGCCTGTTTTACCAGCAAGCTGAATTGATGGGAAATGAGCATTTAGGCGTTTAGCCGTCCCATCTTTAGTCACTCGCTTCATTGCGTATTTGGTCATGTAAATTGATGCATCATCAAAACGCTTTTGTGAGGTGACATCATGTTTATAAAGCACTTTACCTACTGAGTCTGTCAGTGCCGAAATAGACGTTAGCTCGCGGTACTGACCATCAGCAGCAAGGGTTGTATAAAGCTGCGCTACTTCAAAGCTAGATAGCTCAAGTGCACCTAAAAGTAACGACGGGTATTGATCAATACGCCCTTCTACACCTAAACGCTTCAAGGTATCAGCGACTTTATCTACACCGACATCTAGGCCCGTGTTAACGGCTGGAATATTAATACTGTTACTAAATGCTTTATAGAGTGGCATAGGGCCACGGAACTGCTTGTCGAAGTTCTCAGGTTGCCACACTTTCCCCTGCTCATTAGTCACTTGTAGCGGTGAGTCATCCACCAAGGTGGCAACATTAAACTGATCACTTTCAAATGCCGTTAAATAAACGGCAGGCTTAACGAGTGAACCAATATTACGTTTGGTATCAAGTACACGGTTAAAACCAAAATAACGTACGTCACGGCCCGCAACCAACGCCGACACCCCACCCTTTTCAACGTTGACAGAGATCATCGCCGCTTCAAGCTCTTCTGTTTTAGGGCGTCTTTCTAGATAAGGTAAACTTGCCTCAACCGACTCTTCCATGGCCGTTTGCTTTTGTAAGTCAAAATAGGTGAATACACGCACCCCGGCATCTAACACTTGCTGATCAGGTAGTAGACGCTTTAATTCTCGGTTAACTAATTCTAAGTAACCCGGATACGACTTTTGCAGACTGTCTTTCATTGGTGCAATATCGATTGGACGCTTTAATGCCGCACGATATTCACGGGTATCAATCAATTTATTTTCAACCATTAAGCGCAGCACTAAATCACGGCGCTCCATTGCGCGCTCACTATAACGACGTGGGTTGTAATATGAAGGACCTTTCACCATAGCCACTAATAGCGCAATTTGGTCGTATTCAAGCTCATCCACAGGCTTTGAAAAATAAAACTCAGCGGCTAGACCCATACCGTGAACGCCTTGATTGTATGACTGACCTAAATACACTTCATTGAGGTAAGCTTCTAAAATGTCATCTTTGCTGTAGCGGTAATCTAATATCAGAGCGATAAGCGCTTCATTGAACTTACGCACCAGTGAACGCTCACGGGTAAGGTATATATTCTTTGCTAATTGCTGGGTTAAGGTACTGCCCCCTTGCACTGTACGTCCGGCTTTAATATTACTGTATAAAGCACGCATGATTGACCACACAGATACGCCATGGTGTTGATAGAAATTACGATCTTCAACCACCAGTAAAGTGTCTTTTAGCATCGGCGGAAATTTATCTAGCGGCACAAACTCGCGGTCTTGTTTTGAATCATTACCAATGCGAGCTATTTGAACTGGCTCTAATCGGGCGCTATTTAAACGACGGCCAAATTTATCTTTGATAGTTGCTAATTTCTGCCCCGAAAAACGCAGCTCAATCACTTGTGAATCTTCAAGGCCATCATAAAATTCAAATTCACGGCGGTACACTTTAATACTGTTAGCTGATTTAACATACTGGCCTGTACGGCTTAGCTTATTTACAGATGAATAATTTAAACGGTTTAACTCCCAAATAACCTCTTGCTGAGACAAATACTGCCCAGGATAAAAGCTCATTGCACGAGCATATACTTGTGCAGGTAACTGCCATTTATTGCCTTCAAATTGGCGAGTAATTTTTGCATCTAAATAAATTAGATACAGCACCATGGCAACAATCACAGCAAGTGAAAGCTTCCAAAAAATTGACCAAAGTTTTCTTAATACACTAGCTTTAGCTGGCCCTTGAGGTGCGCGTGAGCGCTTAGCGGTAGTTTTTTTTGATGTCGCCTTCGGTTTACTAGACGATTTTTTTGCAGGAGTTTTTTTATCAGCCATTGAGTTCGCTATTGGTCAGTTAATTTTACAGGATTACGCCTTGAACAGCGCAATATTAACACCTGTAAAATTAACAGTCACTTAAACTCGTTTAGCGTGTACACAACCAGAGTGAGTGGATCACAGCAGGTATAAAGAAGATAAAGCATAGAATAATGTTAATCACTAAGTCTTTACCTGCGCCCGCTTTTAAAAATACCGCAACAGGCGGTAAAAACAGCGAAATAATTATAAGCAAGAGTTTGTTATCCATCGTTTTTCCTTGTTAGAAATGAACATTAAGCATAGTCAAAAAATAGCGATTTCGCCTATCAGAAAAGACTTATTTAAACGCAAAAAAGCCCTACCTAAGTAGAGCTTTGATTTGAACACACAATGATATTGTTATGGGCGTGCTATTTGCATGCACCAAGATTAGTTACTGCGAACTGATACAAACTCAGGGTAAGCATCAATACCACAGTCATGTTGATCCATACCGTTTAGTTCTTCTTCTTCGGTAACACGGATACCCATGGTATTTTTCAGGATTGCCCATACAATTGATGACGCGATGAACACAAATCCTAAGATACATACTAAGCCAATTAATTGATTAACAAAGGTTGCATCAGAGTTTGAAAGTGGTACTAACATGATACCTAATGCACCACATACACCGTGTACAGAGATAGCACCTACAGGGTCATCGATTTTCGCTTTATCAAGAGCAACGATGCTAAATACAACCAGTGAACCACCTAACAGACCAAGTAAACAAGCAAGTAATGGCGTTGGAGATGCAGGCTCTGCAGTGATAGTTACTAGACCTGCTAGTGCACCATTAAGAACCATAGTTAAATCAGCTTTACCCCATAACACTTTACATACGAATAGTGCTGCAATTGCGCCACACGCTGCTGCTGCGTTAGTGTTTAAGAAGATTTTACCAACCGCTGTTGCGTTTTCAGCGTCAGAAACAAGTAGCTGTGAACCACCGTTAAAGCCGAACCAACCCATCCACAGGATTAATGTACCTAGAGTTGCTAACGGTAAGTTAGAACCAGGAATTGGGTAGATTTCACCGTTTTTACCGTATTTCCCCTTACGAGCACCTAGGAAAAGCACACCAGCTAGCGCTGCCGCAGCACCTGCACCGTGAACGATTGCAGAACCAGCGAAGTCAACAAAGCCCATTTCAGATAAGAAACCTGCGCCCCAAGTCCAGTAACCTTCGATTGGGTAGATGAAACCAGTTAAAACAACAGTGAAAATTAAGAATGCCCATAACTTCATACGCTCAGCAACCGCACCAGATACGATTGACATAGCTGTTGCTACGAACACAACTTGGAAGAAGAAATCAGACTCTAAAGAGTGATCCGCATCAGCAGCTTGAGTGCCGATTAATGCGCCAAATGAAGGGATGAAACCACCTTCTGCGTTATCAACATACATGATGTTGTAACCCACTAATAAGAACATAGTGCAGGCAATAGAAAATAGTGCAACGTTTTTAGTTAGGATTTCTGTTGTATTTTTTGCACGAACTAAACCTGCTTCAAGCATAGCGAAACCAGCCGCCATCCACATTACTAAAACACCCGACATTAAAAAGTAAAAAGTGTCGAGTGAGAACTTCAACTCTACGATAGTGTTTTCCATAATTCCCCCTTAAATTGCTTCTTCATCAAGTTCGCCCGTACGGATACGAACGATTTGGTCTAAGTCGTAAACAAAAATTTTGCCGTCACCAATTTTGCCTGTTGAAGCAATTTTTGTGATGGTTTCAACAACGCGTTGACAATTTTCGCTACGAGTTGCAATTTCAAGTTTGATTTTTGGAATAAAATCGACTTGGTATTCAGCTCCACGATATAGCTCAGTATGACCACGTTGACGGCCAAAGCCTTTAACGTCGACAACTGTCATCCCCTCAATGCCTAAATCAGCCAATGCTTCACGTACATCATCAAGTTTGAATGGCTTTATTATTGCACTAATCATTTTCATAGTGGCCCCCTTCGGACGCTTATTGTTATCCTGTTGGCTTATACAATCCAACCTTTGTGCCACTATTTTTTATTACTTATTTTCAATAACTTAAAAATAAAAATTGGTTTTTGCACAAAAAAAATGCACCCTATTGGTGCATTTTTTTAACAATTAACCAGCGCTGGTGCAATTAGCACAACTATAGTTTAACTAAGCAGTTCCGATCTTGCTGTTTGGCTTGATATAAGGCTTTGTCAGCAATGCGCATCGCAGCTGTAAGCGATACTTTTTGGAATTGGGTCATACCAATACTCATGGTTAATGAGTAAGGCTCACCGTTAATTGAAAAGGCATGGCTTGCTAACTGCTCTCTGAAGGTATTGAGCCTTGATTCGGCCTTAGCTAAGTCCATATTATGCAGTACCACGGCAAATTCTTCGCCGCCGATTCTCGCGATAGTGAAGTCATCAAACTTAGTCTTTAAAAATGAAGACACTTGTTTTAGCGCCTGATCACCAGCTTCGTGACCAAACTGGTCGTTCACATTTTTAAAGAAGTCGATATCAAGCAAAGCTAATACGTTTTCTTGCTCAACATTTTTAAGCAGTTTTTCTGCGTATTGATAAAAATAACGACGATTATGCAAGCCAGTTAAATGGTCGCGGTATGCGCTTTCTTTTATATCGGCTATTAAAGCAAGCTGTTCCATGGTTTGCATAACACGGCAATGAAACTCTTCATTCATAAACGGCTTAGTTAAAAAGTCGTTAGCGCCGTATTTAATAAAACGCGCCGATAAACCATGCTTACCGGCACCTGATAAACCGATAATAGCTAAGTCATCTCGGCCGCGGAAATTACGCACCGCTTTAACGAGCTCAAAACCATCCATTGTTGGCATTGCATAGTCCGTAAGTAGCAGCTTGATTTCAGGATCGTCTTTAAGCATTTGTAGTGCTTGTTCACCATCTTGAGCATCACGTACATCAAACAACTGCTTTTCGAGCATTTGCTTCATTAAAGTGCGACTTAGTACTGAGTCATCAGCCACCAGCGCTTTGCTACCATCGTTTCTAAGTAATTGTGCAACAAGTTTGATCGCATAATGGTATGAGTCGCGGTTATCTTTAACCACATAATCAACCACACCAAGCTCTAACATTTGCTGGCGAATGTATTCATCGATTTTTGAGGTTAGGACAACGGTCGGAATGTTTTTTGATAAGGTGTATTTAGCTACTTCGCCATTCATCGCATCAGGTAGCGTTAAATCGACTAAAGCTAAAGTGTAATCGTGCTCAGATATTAAAGAGACGCCCTCTTTTAAAGACCACGCAAAGTCGACAGCCACATCTAAATAGTGAGCAGCGAGGTGACGTAACACTTGCTGTACTACTTTACTGTCTTCAACTACTAATACTCTTTGCATTGCAACTTCTCTTTCTTAAGCACGTGTACACAGATTATAAACACGCTAAATATACGCCATTTTTTAATCTAGCTAAATAATTAAGCAAAATATCTTTGCTAAAAAAATGCACTTTTTTGTAACCAGCTCAGCATTTTCGGTTATTTTTCTGTTTAACAGCTAATATTGGTCACTAGTCTCATTAGTTTGTCATCGAGTTAGCTTTACTTTTTAATAGCTGCAATTCGAATAATAAGGAATCAACATGAAACTAGTTAGTTTTATTGGCTTGTCAGTGACAGCACTAACACTGACCTTCAGTACTCCAAGCTTTGCTGATAACGGACGTCGTATTGACGTTGACAGCAAAGTGGTAACAGAGCACAAAGCCCGCATTAATGGTGAGCGCTTTTCATATACCGCAACCACAGGCACACAACCGGTTTGGAATGAGCAAGGCGATGCCATTGCAACGCTGCAATATACTTATTATACCCGCGATAAAGTAGACGATAGAACAAAACGTCCTTTAGTCTTTTCGTTTAATGGTGGCCCAGGTTCTGCGTCAGTATGGATGCACCTTGCCTATACTGGACCACGTGTATTAAAAATTGATGACGAAGGTTACCCAGTCCAACCTTATGGCGTAAAAGATAACCCTTACTCAATTTTAGACGTGGCTGATATTGTTTATATCAACCCAGTTAACACCGGTTACTCGCGCGTTCTTGAAAACGAAAAAGGTGAGTTGCCAAGTAAGTCAGACCAACAAAAAATGTTCTTTGGTGTTAACGCTGACATCAAATACTTAGCAGAATGGTTAAACACCTTTGTTTCTCGCAACGAGCGTTGGCGTTCACCTAAGTTCTTAATTGGTGAGAGCTATGGTACGACTCGTGTTTCTGGTCTTGCTCATGAATTACAAAATCGCCAATGGATGTATATCAACGGCGTTATCTTAGTATCACCAACTGAAATTGGTATTAAACGTGAAGGCCCGGTAGAAGCTGCTAATCGCCTACCTTACTTTGCAGCAACCGCTTGGTACCACAAAGCCCTTAGCGCAGACTTACAGGCAAAAGACTTAGACGAATTATTACCTGAAGTTGAACAGTTCACCGTTAATAAGTTCTTACCTGCAATTGCTAAAGGTGGTTTTTTACCTGCTGATGAAAAACGTGCCATCATCAAGCAAGCAGCAAAATACGCAGGTTTATCTGAAAAGTTTGTTGAGCAAAATAATCTTGATATTCCAAATAACTTCTTCTGGAAAGAGCTATTACGCGAGCGCGGCCAAACTGTGGGCCGTTTAGATTCTCGTTACCTAGGAATCGACAAGCGTGATGCAGGTGAGTCACCTGATTACTGGGCTGAGCTTACTTCATGGTTACACTCATTCACGCCAGCGATTAACTATTACCTACGTGAAGAGCTTAATTACAAAACCGATATCAAATATAACCTATTTGGTAATGTTCACCCTTGGGACCGCTCAGGCAATAACACAGGTGAAAACTTACGTTTAGCAATGGCACAAAACCCATACTTAAACGTGATGATTCAATCTGGCTACTACGATGGTGCAACAAACTACTTTGATGCTAAATACACAATGTGGCAGTTAGATCCAAGTGGCAAAATGAAAGATCGCTTAAGCTTTAAAGGCTATCGCAGTGGTCACATGATGTATTTACGTCATGCTGATCTTGAGTCATCAAATAATGACTTACGTGATTTTATTCTTAAATCACTGCCTGCCGAAGGTAAAGCTGCAAAATACTAAACAGCGTATTTGCAAAACCATAACAGAAAAAGCCCGTTTTATACGGGCTTTTGTTTTTACGCTAATCTTTTTGGGTATATACTCAAGTCATTGATTTAAGGATTTGGATAATCAGCAAATGGCAGAAAAATTTCGCGTTATGTTTGCAGGGCTTGAAGCCGGTGTAGATCAAGCACAAGCAACAGAGCAACTCGCTGCAAAACTAAAAACAACAACAGATAAAATTGCGACCCTGTTTGAGCATAAGCCATTATTTGCACCAAGCGAGCAAGATAAAGCACTAAAACAAGCAAAGTTACTCGCCAGTGTTGGCATTAAAGCCAAGCTCCAACCGATTACCAAAGCAGCCACCAGCAGCCAATCAGACAATACAGCCGCACAGGCCAAAGAGCGTGAAGAACGTATTTTTGATGCCCTCGATTACATCACTAGTAGTCTTATTCGTCTGGAAGAAAAACTTGATGACTTAGAGCAACGTTTACCTGAGCTTGAAAATAATAGCGTTGCTGATAGCGACGATAGCTGGCAAGAAGATGACTTGCTACTTGAAGACGAATTAACAGAGCCTGTTAAAAAACGCTCAAACACCCTACTCTATTCGCTTATTGCAATGGTCATTGTGTTATTGATCATTTTGGGTGTAGTGGAGCTTTTTCCTGAACTTTTCTCCTTTTTAGAAAGTTAACACTAATATTGACATGAGCAACACACGAGCAGAAATCAGACAATCTATTCGAAAAAAGCGCAATTCACTGACTGTTGAACAACAAAAAAATGCAGCAATTGCGCTAAAAGTGAATTTTACTCAACACTTAAAATCGCTAAAAACACCTAAAAATGCCCATATTGGCATTTATTTCAGCAATGATGGCGAATTAGACACTTCATTGTTAATTAAAGAATTATGGATGCAAGAGCAGCATTTATATCTGCCTATCATCCACCCCTTCAATGGCACAACTTTATACTTTCAGAGATATGAAGAAAATTCACCCATGACTGCAAACCGCTATGGTATCTTGGAGCCCAAGTTGAATTGCAGTCAAATATGTCCTTTAGACAAGCTTGATATTTTACTTATGCCATTAGTGGCATTTGATGATCAAGGTAACCGTTTAGGAATGGGCGGTGGGTTTTATGACAAAACGTTGGCTCGGTATTACCAAGAAAACTGGCAAAAACCGATTTTGATAGGCCTTGCCCATCAATGTCAGCATGTTTCAGCATTGCCAATTGAATCGTGGGATGTACCGCTAAAACACATTATAACCCCAGAGAAAATCTACCAATGGTAAGCAAACTGTTTGTATACTATAGGCCCTCTCTGACAGCTAACTGAGCACATAATTATGACGCAAGATGAATTAAAAAAAGCCGCTGCCTGGGCAGCCCTAGAGTTTGTAAATGAAAATACCATTGTTGGTGTAGGTACAGGCTCTACAGTGAATCACTTTATTGATGCACTTGATACAGTAAAAGACACCATTACTGGTGCGGTTTCAAGCTCAGAGGCTTCAACTGAAAAGTTAAAAGCACGGGGTATTGAAGTATTCGAACTAAACGATGTATCAAGCCTTGATGTGTATGTTGATGGCGCAGACGAAATCAACCCACACAATGAGATGATCAAAGGCGGTGGTGCAGCGCTGACACGCGAGAAAATCGTTTCAGCGGTAGCAAAACAATTTGTTTGTATTGTTGATGAATCTAAAGAAGTTACAACATTAGGCGCATTTCCACTTCCGGTTGAAGTGATCCCAATGGCACGCAGCTATGTAGCGCGTGAACTAGTAAAACTAGGCGGTGACCCTGTTTACCGTGAGGGTGTTGTAACAGATAACGGTAACGTCATTTTAGACGTGCACAATTTAGATATCAGCAACGCCAAAGAATTAGAACTAACAATCAACCAGATTGTTGGTGTAGTAACAAACGGCTTATTTGCCCATCGCGGCGCAGATAAAGTCATTATCGGCACCAAAAACGGGCCGCAAATAAAGTAAATAGGAATGAGGATATGAGTAAGGTATCGTTAGCAAAAGACAAAATTAAAATTCTCTTGCTGGAAGGCGTGCACCAAAGTGCTGTAGAAACGCTTAAGCGTAATGGCTACAGTAATATTGATTACGTAAAAACATCCTTACCTGAAGACGAGCTCATTGAGCGCATTAAAGATGTGCACTTTGTAGGCCTTCGTTCTCGCACTCATATTAATGAAGCGGTATTAGAAGCAGCTGAAAAGCTAGTCGCAATCGGCTGCTTCTGTATCGGTACTAACCAAGTCGACCTACAAGGTGCTCGTGAGCGTGGTATTGCGGTATTTAACGCACCATTCTCAAACACCCGCTCTGTAGCAGAATTAGTACTTGGTGAAATCTTATTATTACTTCGTGGTATTCCGGAGCGTAATGCCCTAGCACATCGTGGTGGTTGGTTAAAATCAGCCAACGGTTCATTTGAAGCACGTGGTAAAACGTTAGGTATTATTGGTTACGGCCACATTGGTACACAGCTAGGTATCATGGCTGAAAATATCGGTATGAACGTTGAGTTTTACGATATCGAAGACAAGCTAACGCTGGGTAATGCAACACAAGTTCATAACCTAACTCAGTTACTACAACGTGCTGACGTTATTAGCTTACACGTACCAGAAACACCGCAAACGAAAAACCTAATAGGTATGGCTGAGCTTGAAGTAATGAAGCAAGGCGCGATCTTGATCAATGCTTCTCGCGGCACTGTTGTTGATATCGATGCATTAGCAGAATCACTGCGTGATAAAAAGCTGAGCGGCGCTGCAATCGACGTGTTCCCTGTAGAACCAAAATCAAATGATGAAGAGTTCGTATCACCGCTGCGCGAGTTCGATAACGTGATTCTGACTCCGCATATTGGTGGTTCAACTCAAGAAGCACAAGAAAATATCGGTATTGAAGTAGCAGGCAAACTTGCTAAGTACTCAGATAATGGCTCAACCATTACGGCGGTTAACTTCCCTGAAGTATCACTGCCTGAGCTTGCAAACCGCAGCCGTTTATTACACGTGCACCACAACCGCCCAGGTGTTCTAACGCAAATTAACCAAGCGTTTGCACAGCACGGCATTAATATCGCAGCCCAGTACTTACAAACTGACGAAGCGATTGGTTACGTAGTAATTGATGTAGATACAGACCAATCAGAAGTAGCTCTTAAAGAGCTAAGTGCTGTTGAAGGGACTATCAGAGCACGTATCCTTCACTAATCGTTGGCATATCGAATAGATAAAAAGCGCAACCAGTTAAACTGCTTGCGCTTTTTTTGTAGGACAAAACTTTAAGGTAGGTTGGTTTGAGCGCAGCGAAACCCAACACGGGAACCCAGCTTTAAACCGTAAATTTCAAGCTCTAAGCCATAAATAGCTTACCGTAGTCATGAAATTTATTTCGCTCGATGGCTTATTTCTTATAAATAACACACAAGAAATTTCAGGTGAACAGCCAAAGTAGCAACAAGCTTGTGATTATTCTCATTACGCTACTGCAAAACTAATAGGGTGTACCTTGGTTAGGTTAACATTTTGTTTAGCTTGCCAAAGATTGTAATTATCTTGCATCGATAGCCAACTTTCAGGGCTTCTACCCAAAGCCTTAGATAATCTTAATGCCATTTCAGGAGTAATAGAGCTCTGCCCCTTAAGGACTCTGTTAAGAGTTGAAGGTGAGACATCCAATTGTTTCGCGACAAATCTACAGCTGTAACCGAACGGCTCCATATATACATCGGAAATAAATTCACCCGGATGCGGTGGATTATGCATAGTCATTAGTGATAATCCTCGTAGTTTAATATGTAGGCGTTACCATCTTTGAATTCGAATGTTACTCGCCAATTACCATTTACAGTTATTGACCAAACACCATCACGATTGCCTTTTAATGGATGCAACTTAAACCCAGGTAAGTCGATATCTTCAATAATCGAAGCGGTATCTATAGCGGCTAGTTGCATTCTCAAACGGCACTCGTGTTTGGCTTGAATCCCTGCTTTGCTTCCAGTCTCGAAGAATTTTTTCAAGCCTTTATGTTTGAATGTCTTGATCATTGCCAAAGTGTAGCGTGCTGCGCAACAGGTGTCTACTTTAATTATAATCCCCACACTTAGGGGGAATAACCGTAGACTAAAATTTGAAGCGGAGCAAAAACCAACGCATTAATTAAAAGCTTTAAGCCGTAAGTTTTAAACTCTAAGTCAAAATAGCTCATCGTAGGCGTGAATTTATTTCGCGCGAGGGTTTATTTCTTACAAATAAAGCACCTATCATTTCTAATAAACAGTAAAAGTGAGAGCAAGCTTGTATTTGGACAAAAAGTTTTTAGAGTCAAAAACGATTCACTCTGTCTAGTCAAAAATAAACTCTCCCCCACCTCAAACACACTTCCTTGTGTAAATCACGCCGATGAGTCAGTAAATTTTACTCATCGGTTTGCGGTGCCTCAGCGCCTTTATCTTGCTGTTTTTCGCTTATCATGGCATTTAATTTCTCGCCGCCTTTGATGCCAAAATCTAACGTGCGGATTGGGAATGGGATGGTCATATCAGCTTCGCTTAGGGCGTTTCTAACTGCCACAACAGCCTTGTGACGAACGGTCATGAAATCCGCTTCGCCGGGGTATTTAATCCAAAACCAAACTAGTAAGTTAACGCTGCTATCACCAAAGCTTTCGGCGTAAACTGCGGTTTCTTCTTGTTTAATCACAAAATCAAACTCATTGATTTTTTTAACAATCACCTCAGCGGCTTGTTCTGGATCGTCAGCATACGAAATACCCACTGGCACTTCGATACGACGCACACCTAAGGTACTGTAGTTACTGAGTATATTTCTAAATAGAATCTTATTAGGCACTAAGATAAGTTGCCCATAAAAGTTCTCAATGAGGGTATTTCTAAGGTTAATCGCCCGTACAGTACCAAACACGCTTTCGGTGCGAATCACATCACCTGTTTTAAATGGTTTGCGAA
Organism: Pseudoalteromonas sp. BZA4; assembly: GCF_040104395.1. Classification (NCBI taxonomy): domain Bacteria; kingdom Pseudomonadati; phylum Pseudomonadota; class Gammaproteobacteria; order Alteromonadales; family Pseudoalteromonadaceae; genus Pseudoalteromonas; species Pseudoalteromonas sp. BZA4. Next base: position 14,306 of record NZ_JBECOT010000050.1, on the reverse strand, counting down.
TACCCATAGCAATACCCGCTATAAGGTTCTCTGTCATGTCCTGAAAGGCAAAACCAATCGCAAGACCAACAATACCAGCACCAGCAAGTAATGAGGTGACAGTGCCTCTGAGCCCCAAGAAATCAAGGGCTACAAATAAGCCAACGCATAACACGATGACTTTTACTATCGATGACATTAAGTCTGCGATTTGCGAAGACTCTAACGAGCGGCGTAATAGCTTTCTAAGCATTGACCCAACGATACGCGCCAGCAATGAAAATACAATGGTGATGATCACTGCGACAATGAAGTTTGGAATATGGCTTATGATGATATCAACCCAGCCACCGAGCTTTTCTTCTATAAGTTTTTCGGCCTCACCGACGGTTGGTATTTTTAACATGCGACTACCTGATACATTAAGAAACATAACAGGTGTTTTGCAAAATAAGCGCCAATTTCATACAAGCACAAAAAAGCCGTGCTTCGCACGGCTGTTCTAAATCATTTTACTAAAAATTTAGTTCTGCTCTTCTCGTAAGAAAACAGGCTCTAATTCTTTTGCTGTTGCATCGCTACTAAAGTAATAACCTGCAACGGTGAAATCTTTTAATTCACTTAATTGAGTGATTTTATTTTCAATGATGTAACGTGCCATCATGCCGCGGGCTTTTTTCGCATAAAAGCTGATCACTTTATATTGGCCGTTTTTACAGTCTTTAAAATGTGGAGTGACGATTTGTGCATTTAATGCTTTTTTATCAACCGCTTTAAAATACTCATTCGAAGCAAGGTTTACCAAGTATTTGCTATCTTGCTCAGCAAGCACTGTATTAAGCTTTTCGGCGATAACACTGCCCCAAAACTCATATAAGTTTTTACCACGTGGGTTTTCTAACTTAGTGCCCATTTCAAGGCGGTAAGCTTGCATTAAGTCTAATGGTTTAAGCACACCATAAAGGCCAGACAAAATACGTAAGTGCGACTGTGCGTAATCAAGATCAGCATCGCTTAACGTTTGCGCATCTAAGCCACCGTATACATCACCATTAAAGGCTAGCACGGCTTGTTTTGCGTTGTCTTGGGTAAATGGCTGTGACCACTCGGCGAAGCGTGCCGCATTCAAACCAGCTAGTTTATCGCTGATTTTCATTAGGCTACCAATTTGCGCTGGTGTTAAATCACGGCAAACTGACATTAACTCTTCGCTGTGCTCGAGTAATTCAGGTTGAGTGAATTTATCGGTCGTGGCTGGTGTTTCGTAATCTAAATTTTTTGCAGGTGAAATAACAGTGATCATACTTAGCTATTGACTTGTAATTTATTTGATGTCAATTTCAACATTAATTGAATCAAAATGCACGTTTTGTTTCGTCCTGCCTTTATCCGATGTTCTTTTCATACATAATGTTCTAGTTTTCTGTATTAAGGACATTTGACCTATTAAACACTGTCATAGTGTTGCAGCATAAAGGCCGCTATAATGGATTTTCTTTTAACTTGCTTGGAATGAGGAAAGCAAATGACTTCAGCACTACAAAGGCTTAAACAGCATTCATCTATTGTTGCAGATACAGGTGATATCGAAGCTATCAAAAAGCACCAACCAGAAGATGCAACAACAAACCCATCTCTACTTTTAAAAGCCAGTGAAATTGAAGCGTATAAGCCTTATTTAGATAAAGCGTGGCAATATGCCAAAGAAACCGAGCAAGATGCAGCTAAACAACTTGAGTTAGCATGTGATTACTTTGCTGTATTAATTGGTAAAGAAATTAGCGAAATCGTACCGGGCTATATCTCTACAGAGGTAGACGCACGTTTATCATTTGATACCCAAGCGACTATCGACAAAGCCCACACTTTACTGAGCCTTTACGAAAAAGAAGGCGTTAGCAAAGATAAAATCTTAATCAAAGTTGCATCAACCTGGGAAGGTATCAAAGCCGCTGAGCAGCTTGAAAAAGAAGGCACTAAGTGTAACTTAACGCTGTTATTCTCTGAAGCACAAGCACGCGCTTGTGCCGATGCAAATGTATTTTTAATTTCACCATTCGTTGGCCGTATCTTAGACTGGCACGTTGCTAACGGTATGGAAAAACCAACTGATCCGCTAAACGATCCTGGTGTGCAATCTGTACGTAGCATTTACGAATTCTACAAACGCCACGATTACAAAACTGTTGTTATGGGCGCAAGCTTCCGTAACACAGGCGAGATCATCGCACTGACTGGCTGTGATAAGTTAACGATTAGCCCTGGTCTTTTAGAAGAGTTAGGCCAATTAACGGATGCACAAGAGTACCTACTAGAGAGCAACTTTACTGTTGAAGAAAAACCAGCACCACTGACTGAAAGCCAGTTCCGTTGGTTACATAACCAAGATGCTATGGCGACAGAAAAACTTGCTGAGGGTATTCGTTCTTTTGCACAAGCACAGCTTGAATTAGAAGCACGCTTTAAAGCAATGTAATTCAAATTACAGCATTTTTTGAAACGCCACCGCTAGGTGGCGTTTTTGTTTCTAAAATAACTAAACCTTTGATCTATTCATCTATCAATCACACTTCTGTAACAGTATTGTCACTTTTTTATTCTATTTTTGAGCAGCCTGTGGTATAGGTATTTCCGAGGTTCAAAAAATCAATAGGAGAAGTTCATGGATAGCCTAGACGATATTTTAGAAATATTAGAAGGTCCTAGTAAAACAAAAAAGACCTCTACAAAAAATAAAAAGAGAAAATGGCGCGAAATCGAAGCTTTGAAAGACAAGCATAGACTTCGCAAAGAACTACAGGAGTTAGACTATTTCACAGACAGCATTGAGCTTGATGAATTAGACTTTTAATTAAAGGCCCGCAAGGGCCTTTTGCATTTGTGGCAACGACCAATTTACTGGCGCTTTATTTTGATCAGTAAGTAGCTGGTTTGTCTTTGAAAAATGCTGACAACCAAAAAAGCCACGATGTGCAGAAAGCGGTGATGGATGCGGGCCTTGGATCACATGATGACGCGAGGTATCAATGTGTTTGCCTTTTTTCTGAGCATGTGCGCCCCATAACACAAACACCACACCGTCACAGTGCTGATTAATAAGCGCAATTACTGCATCGGTAAATTGCTCCCAACCAAGGTGCTTATGAGAGTGAGCTTGCCCTTGCTCAACCGTTAATACCGTGTTGAGTAAGAACACGCCTTGTTCAGCCCAGCTTTGCAAATAGCCATGGTGAGGGATCTCAAAACCTTCGATATCTGTTGCCAATTCTTTGTACATGTTTTTCAAAGACGGCGGCAGCTTTTTAACTTCAGGCAATACCGAAAAACACAAACCATGGGCTTGGCCTTCTCCGTGGTAAGGATCTTGCCCTAAAATAACCACCTTAACTTCATTCAGAGGTGTGGCTTCAAAAGCTGAGAATACCTGTTCGTCTTTCGGATAAACGGTAACGCCTGCTGCGCGTCTATCGGCCACATATTGCAAGGTTTCTTGCATGTAGGGCTTAGCAAGCTCGGTATCTAGAAATGTTTGCCAATCGATCATTTTGAAGCCTGTATTTGCTGTCGAGAAACGTCTATTTTACCACACATGTCGGTCAAACCATCAAGCATTCGGGTTGTAAAACGGTGCAATAAGTCTGCGTTTACACTAATAAACTGGTTATGTTGCACCGCTGGCAATTCAGGCCATTGTCGCCAATCAATTTTAGGCTGAGGCTTTTTCGATTTTTCATCTGGAATAATCACTACCTCTGGATTGGCAACCAATACATTTTCAATACTAATGCGCGGGTAGTCTGTATCACTATTAGCAAACACATTATCCGCATGACAAATAGTTAATAGCTGATTGATCCAAGTGTTTCCGCCAACTGTCATCATTGGCTCAGGCCATAATTGATAAAACACTGACACTTTCGGCTTGCCTTCTTGCGCAGTACGAATAGCATTGAGTTTAGTTTCAAACTCTTTAGCTACTTTATTTGCCTTGGTTTGCAAGTGCGTAAGCGTGCCTAGTTTACGCAGCTCATCAGCCACATTATCAACCTGATTTGGATTGCTGTATGCTACCGGAATACCTAATTTTTCAATGTAAGCGAGATCTTCGGCTTTGTTACCCGTTTTCCAAGCCAGAACTAGGTCTGGTTTTAACGACAACAGCTTTTCCATGTTAATTCCGTAATAGCCGCCTACTCGTTCGATATCATTCGCTTGCTGAGGAAAGTCTGCATAGTCAACGGTACCGACAATGCGCTCTCCTGCTCCAATCGCAAATAGGTTTTCAACGATGTGCGGTGCTAAGGCAACGATACGCTGCGGCTCTTTAATTTCATGAGCCTGAGCCAATGTAGGTAAATAAAATAAAACCCCTAAGAGTGCAAACTTGATGGTTCTCATGTTAAAAATCGAACCCTTTTTGCGCTTTTATTCCTGCATCAAAAGCGTGTTTTACGTTTCTGACTTCACTGACTGTATCAGCTAAGTCGGTCAGTTTACGGTGCGCACCACGACCTGTAATAATCACCGATTGCATAGCAGGGCGAGAGCTAACGGCTTCTAGCACTTCGTCTAAATCAATATAACCGTAGGTGATCATATAGGTTATTTCGTCTAACATAACGAGGTTAATCGACTCATCCTTCAGCATTCTTTTCGCTTCTTGCCATGTCACTTGCGCAGCAGCTGTATCTGACTCTTTATTTTGTGTTTCCCAAGTAAAACCGGTGTTCATAATAACAAATTCAACCCCTGCTTTTTCCAGTAGGTTGCGTTCACCGCACTCCCATGTGCCTTTAATAAACTGACACACAGCTGCTTTCATTCCGTGACCTACCGCACGTGCAACAGTACCAAAACCAGAAGTCGATTTACCCTTACCGTTGCCAGTAATAACCTGAAAAATACCCTGCTCTTTTTGTGCAGCAGCAATCCGTTCATCGACTTTTTGTTTTACTTTTTGTTGGCGTTGTTGGTGCTTGTCTTGATTCTGTTCGCTCATTGTTGTTCCTTATGTCTCTAAATTGAAGTTCTCATAAATATTGATGATTTGTTCAATATCGAGATTATCTGCTACTACACTAGCTAAACGGTTTAACTGCTGTTCACGGTTTAAGTTAATATCAATCGGCTTAATTTGGCTATTTGGTGCAAGCCAAGTTATTAGCTCAGATACACCTTCAGGGGTATCGAACAAGCCATGTAAGTAAGTACCTGCTACTTGGTTATCATCACTAATAAAACCATCTACTTTGAATCCACTTGGGTGTTCATTAAAACTCAAAAATGGCTTTTCAAGTGCTGGACCTTGACTAATCCCGGCGTGAATTTCATAACCTGAAATTACTTTATCGCTATTGTTTAAATGAAGAATGCCGGAGACTTGGCTTAGTACTTTTTGTTGCCCTAATTGCGTTTCAAAGTCAGCAAGCCCTAGCCCAGCTGCGCTGCCTAAATTAGACTCCACAGCATGTGGATCAGCAAGGTAGTTGCCTAACATCTGCAGCCCACCACATACTCCAAGCACTTTACCGCCATAACGCAGGTGACGTGTTATTTGATTATGCCAGCCTTCATTTTTTAAAAACGCTAAATCGCCGAGTACATTTTTACTTCCCGGAATAATAATCAGATCAACACTTGGAATAGCCTGAGTATGACGTACATACTGTAAATCAATTTCTGGTTGTAATCGCAGTGCATCAAAGTCTGTGTGATTACTAATATGAGGAAGTAGCAGCACTGCTATGCGTAATTGCGGTTTATCGACCTGATTAGTTATAGCAACGGCATCTTCAGCATCGAGTGCTAAGTCATGTAAATAAGGTAATACCCCAAGTACTGGCTTATTGGTGTATTGTTCTAACCAATCAAGGCCACCTTGCAATAACGCTATATCACCCCGAAAACGGTTAATCACAAAGCCTTTAACGCGAGCCTGCTCCGACTCAGACAACAAGGCTAACGTTCCGACTAAATGGGCAAACACACCGCCTTTATCGATATCGGCAATAATGATCACTGGGCAATCAACCGCCTCGGCGTAACCCATATTGGCAATATCGTTTTCGCGCAGGTTAATTTCTGCAGGGCTCCCTGCACCTTCAACAACCAGTAATTCAAAACGCTCACTTAAGCGCTGTTGCGAAGTAAGAACTGCATCCATCGCCACTTTTTTGTAGTCGTGATAACTGCCCGCTTCCATATTCGACAGCGCTTTACCATGAACGATTACCTGCGCTCCGGTATCGCTGTTAGGTTTTAATAAGATAGGATTAAAATCGACTTCTGCGGGCACTTTTGCCGCTACAGCTTGCAAAGCTTGTGCGCGACCTATCTCGCCACCATCTGCGGTTACAGCGCTATTCAACGCCATATTTTGTGGCTTAAAGGGCGCAACCTTTATGCCTCGCTCAGCAAAGATCCGGCAAAGTGCTGCTACAAGAGTACTTTTACCTGCATCTGAGGTCGTGCCTTGCACCATTAATGTTTTCATCATTGTTCTCTTTTTAAGGTTTGTGCAAGACCTGCAATCACAAACTCAACACGTGCAACTTGCTGTGCTAAGGCTTGATGCAACCAACCTGAATGATCAACAAACTGACGGCTTAATTCACCGAGCGGCACAATACCATGACCCACTTCATTGCTGACAAAAATCACCTCACCCGGCAATTGCGATAGCACATCGAGTAAGGCCGCTTTTTGCTCAAGCCAAAATGCTTCACCCTGCTGGCATAAGCAATTACTCAACCATAGGGTTAAACAGTCCACTAAAATACAGTTTCCAGCTTGGCTGTGTTGTTGTAGTGCTTTAGCCAAATACAAAGGCTCTTCAACTAGTTGCCAATGCTTAGCGCGCTCTGCTTGATGCCTATGAATTCGGGCTGTCATTTCTTCATCACCCGCATTTGCTGTGGCAATGTAGATAAGCGGCTTGTTTGAACTTATTGCCTGCTGCTCTGCAAAACGGCTTTTACCGCTGCGAGCACCGCCTAAAATTAAAGTATGTTGCTGGCTCATAATAAGCTCACCAAGCAAAGGTAGGTAACAAGCTCAGATACTTGTTGGGCTGCACCTAAGCAATCGCCGGTGTAGCCAGATAACTGTTTTTCAAACCAGCGCTTTAATAGTAAACGAGTAACAAACAGCACACTGACGAGTATTAATAATTGCCCTAGAGTGAAGCCAAAAAACAACCATGCAATTGCTAATACCGCACCGCCAGTTGCTAACAGTATTTGATAACTTTGCGTGCTTAAATGCATCGCAATGGGTTTTACTTTAGATGTGGTGTCGTGACTTACATAGTCCATGTCTGCAATTAAACTTGTTGCTACAACCCGACTTAAGCTTTGTCCTAAAACAAGTGCAATAATTAGCGTACTGGTTGCCTCGCTAAGTGCGACGAGTGTTTGGTACTTAATTAATAAGGCCATCACTAACGCCGCAGCACCATAGGTACCTAAGCGACTGTCTTTCATAATGCTCAGCTTATCTGCAACGTGCCAACCACCACCAAAGCCATCCCAGACATCAGCAAGGCCATCTTCATGAAATGCCCCTGTGATTATCAAGCTAAACGCCATAACTAACGCGACTGCAATGGCTGCAGGGAATAACCAACTTAACAGTAAAAAACTCAGCGCTAAAAGTGCACCTAATATCACACCGACCAATGCAAAATAGCGGCTGGCCTGATTGAGTGCCTGACTCGATACTGCAAAGTTTAATTTAACGGGGATACGCGTTAAAAAACTAAGCGCTAGCAAAAATAGCTGAAGCTGACTTGGGGTAGAATCAGAAGTGTGTTGTTCAGCGCTCATATCAGACAACTTGCTCAACATTAGCATCGGCAAAACTTGCCATGTCATTATTAAACGCCAAAGATGCTTGCAGTAAAGGTAAGGTAAGCGCAGCCCCAGTGCCCTCTCCTAAACGTAAATCAAGCTGCAATAAAGGTGCTGCATGCAAGGCATTGAGCATTGCTTTATGCCCTTGCTCATCTGAGGCATGAGCAAATATCATGTAATCGCGAGCGTTTGCATTAATCCGAGTTGCAACAAGCGCTGCTGCTGTACAAATAAAGCCATCCACGATCACCGCCATGCCAAGCTCGGCAGCAGCTAAAATAGCACCGGTGATCTGAACTATTTCAAAACCACCTAATGCCGCAAGCGTCATTAATGGGTCGTCAAAATGAGTTTGGTGTAATTGAAGGGCTTGCTCAACAACTTTAATTTTTTTAGCGATAACCTCGTCGCTCACACCTGTGCCTTTACCAACACATTGGCTGGCAGGTAAAGACAAAATGGCAGCCATTAATGCCGCAGCACTTGTGGTATTGCCAATGCCCATCTCACCAAAGGCGATGGTATTGCAGCCTTGCTCATAGAGTGAATGAACTCGCTGCTTAGCTAATTCAAACCCTTTTTCAACCTGATTAAGAGACATAGCCATTTCAGTATTCAGTGGTGCAGTGATGTCACCTAAACGCTGGTTATGCACACTTTTATCGTGTGAAATACTGAGTGTTCCGGCGTCAACAACTTCTAGCTGCCAGCCCAGCTGACGGCAAAACACGTTGATCGCTGCGCCTCCTGCTGCAAAGTTTGCCACCATTTGCGATGTAACGCTGCTAGGAGCAATCGACACACCTTGGCTTGCCACACCATGATCGCCCGCAAATACAACGAGAGAAGGGTTTGAAATAACCGGTTTAAAGGCAACTAGCGCCTGCTCATTATCAAGCTGCTTTGAAAAAATAAGCGTTAATTGTTTGGCACAACTTTCAAGCTGACCTAAAGCGCCTAGCGGCTTTGTTTTAAGGTCTATTTTTTGTTGAATTACAGCCGAAAATTGCTGATTAAGAGGCATGATATTAAACATTAGCTACCTGCTCTGTTTACGAAAATAAAGTAAGAATAAAAAGAACACACTACCGATAGCGGCTGTGATCACACCAACAGGTAGTTCTTGGTTATTCAATAGGGTTCGGCATAACACATCGACCCACACCATAAAAATACCTCCGACCAATGAGGTCATAACTAAGTTATGGCTGCTGCCTTGCGGCGAAAAGTAGCGCACAATATGTGGGATCATCAGGCCGACAAAACCAACGCCCCCACACATAGCAACAAGCACCGCTGTTATTAATGAACTTAGCAGCAGCATCATGATCCGAAAGCGTTGCACATGAATCCCCAAAGTCGCAGCACTTTCATCACCAAGCAGCATTGCATTTAGCTGACGACGAAATGCAACCATCAGTGTCATGCAGGCAATAATAACGGTAAATGGCAGCCAAAGAGTGTCCCACTGGGCACGAGAAAAACTGCCCATCGTCCAAAACAAAATGGCGGTGATGGCTTGTGGATCGCTAAAATAAAGCAGCAGACTAGTCAGAGCACTAAATAAGAAAGATAGAGCAACACCTGCGAGTAACATGGCTTCAACTTGGCCAACATGACGACGCCCTGCAATAGCAATAAGCAACAGCATAGAAAGTAAGCTTCCGGCAAATGCTGCAACTGACATACTAAAGCCAAAACTCACACCGGTTAGGGCAATAAAGCACACCACACCAAATGAAGCTCCAGAAGAAATACCAAACAAGTAAGGGTCAGCAAGCGGGTTTCGGGTTACGGTCTGCAAAATTAGTCCTGCCAGAGCAAGCCCTGAGCCTGCTAAGAATGCCAGCACCGTTCTTGGCATACGCAACTGCCAAATTATACGCTGCACAAATTCATCGCTACCTTGGCTAAACAAACCATTAAAAACATCACTCAGTGGCGTATTTGCAGCACCAAAGCTCAATGCTAAAAAACAACTAATAAGCCCTACGACAACACAGATACTTAAACGCATTGCATCAGTCATTTTGATGCTCCTGTGTCTGATAGCCATAAAAATAAGTGATGTGCGGAATAAATTTATCAGTGCTTGATTGCGGGTGAGCAGATACCGCTGCGCAGACACCAAATACATCACTCAACAGCTGCTCTGTTAGCACCGCTTTTGGTTGCCCCTGGCAAACCAAACGCCCTTCATCAATCACCAATAATTCATCACATAAACTCGCCGCGAGATTTAAATCATGGAAAGAGGCAAGCACAGTCACATCGAGGGACTTTGCTAATTCCATTATTTGAATTTGGTATTTAACGTCAAGGTGACTGGTAGGTTCATCCATGATGAGCAACTTAGGTTGTTGTACGATTGAGCGTGCAATAAGCGCTCTTTGCTTTTCGCCACCTGAGAGCGAATCAAATGCTTGCTCACTGTGATGAGACAAACCAACCTGCTCTATAGCTTGATATATTCGCTGCTTATCATTGGCAGACGTGACGCTGAAAAGTCGCTTATGAGGTGTTAAGCCTAAACTCACTACATCGAACAAAGACAAATTAAACTGCGATGGAGACTCTTGTAAAACCACTGCAACCTGCTTTGCATATTCATCAGCACTGATTTGCCAAATATCTTGACCGCTTAGCAGCACAACCCCTTGCTGAGGTTTCAAGTAACGATAAAGGCAACGCAGCAAGCTTGATTTACCCGCACCATTAGGGCCGAGTAGACCGATAAATTGCCCTGCTTTTAACTCAAGGTTAATTGATTTAAGTATAGTTTTATTCGCAGTACCCCAACTTAAATCAGACACTGATATTAATGGCGCAGCGCTAAGGCTATTTTGTTGCAAGCTTATTCTCTCTTGGCGAGTAATCACAACGCACAAGAAAGCACTGGTAAGTACCAGAAAATGATGTGAGTTGACCCGCTCGATGATTAGTTTTTAGTGCTAAGTATCTGGCTGACCATTATTTAGATGGATTACAGTTGCGGGAACAGCTGGAGAATTTCACTCCATTCCATAGCATATGAGTATTATGGCGGGCTAAGTAAATAATTCAATGAATATCGCTCTAGATGGCTAAAAAACAATTTTGGGCCAAGCCTGTCCTTGTTCATCTATATATACATCGAGTGTAATAAGCCCCGCATAAGGAAGGTGAAAAACATTTAAATGCGTGGCTGATTGTTTTGGCATCTGACAAACAATAGCGAGGATTTGTTTAATCACACCTACATGACTTATTACCAATGACTGTTCATGCTTGGATTCACATAGTGATTGTAAAAATGTTTGCCACCATGCCTCCACTCGTGCGTAAAAGTCTGCCATAGATTCACCATTGGGCACTTTTACTTGCCAAGGATGCTGCCAAAAATCACCAATATGAGGTTTACTCGTTTGCTGCCAAAGCTGTTGGTAGTCTTGGCCATCCCAATCACCAAAATTAAACTCTTTTAGCGCGTTATAATAGTGTACATGCAGTGAGTGTTGATTTGCTAAATAATCAGCGTGGACTGAGCAACGCTTGAGCGGAGAGCTATATATGGCATTTAAATGTATGAGATCGGCAGAAGCTTGGCGCATTTGTTCAAGGCCTTGCTCAGATAAACCGACATCGATTTGCCCAGAAAGAATTCCGGGCCTAGCGATTTCACCATGGCGAAGAAAGTAAACTCGTGAAGTAAATGCGTCCATAATGTTCCTCAGTAAACCAATAGTGAACGTTAACGCGTTTTAAGTCCTCTGTCGACTTATGCTAAGGGACACATCCGAAGAGAGTTAAGCTAAACGCATTAAACGAACGTCAAAATGTAGCACTGCATTTGCGCCAATCTTGCCACCGTTACCTTTTTTACCCCAAGCAAGCTCTGGAGGGATCACAAATTCATAGCGAGAGCCGATATTCATTAATAACAATCCTTCTCTTAACCCTTCTATAGCTTCGCTTAAAGCGAACACCTCAGGCATACCCGCTTTATAACTGTCGGCAATCACATTGCCATCAGCAAGCATAATACGTTGGTTAATAACCACTGTATCGAATTCTGATATGCGTTCTCCTTCAACATCATCAATCACTTTATACATTAAGCCCGACGGGCATAGATGTGTATCTGGATGCGATGAGAACTTAGCAATAAATGCTTCACTATTTTTACGATTTAAACCTGAAGAGCCTTTTGACTTGGTCGTTTTCTTACGAGACACAGCAAACCTCAATTGTATTACAAATATAAAACGCTTTATCGCATAACAAGGTAAGGGAAGCAAGTTTGCGAGAGTAAAGTTGCAAGTTAGAAGGGGAAATAAAGGGGAAGGATATGAGTTAGAAAGAGTAATACCATTCCGCATAAAGATTAAATCAATTCAATCCATTCCCGATTGCACATTTTCTTCACTCGATCCGGGATTGAAATAAAGTGATTCCATGCCTTTGAAACTTCATCGACAATTTCGTCATAGCCCGAAAACACTCTATTGGATAAACAATGTTGTCGTATCCAGCTCCATACTTGCTCTATTGGATTTAGCTCTGGTGAATAAGGTGGGAGCTTTATCAGGGTTAGGTTTTTAAATTCTGCAGCTGTATCGTATGTATGCCAGCCTGCGCCATCTATTATCACGACAGCATGCCTTCCAGCAGGTGTCGCGTGTGATATCTGACGCATGTGCTGCGTCATTGCTTCTTTATTTACAAATGGGCTTACTAACGCTTCTGTCTGGCCTGTGGCTGGACATACCGCGCCAAATAAATATCCATAGTCAAATTGCTGTTGTTTTACAATCCGTGGCCGAGTGCCTGTTTCAGCCCAAATGCGCGTAGTCGGATTTTGCTGGCCAAATCGTGCTTCATCCTGAAACCATACGTCGATACGATCAAGAGGAAGGTGTCCTGGTGTGTGAAGGATCGTTTCCAGTTGGAAGTTTTTTAAAAGCCTCTTGGCTCTGTAATGATTGTTTTGGGTGTTTAGAGCGACTTGTGATCCAACTAAAGCCAAGTTGCTTTAGAATTTTATAGACATGATTTAAGTGGTAATGAACACCAAATTCAGTGTGAATGTAATGCACAATGTCTTCGCCGGTAAGACGGCCACCACGAAGTTCTGTGTTCGTGCGCTTTATAAATTCAGACAGTTGTTCAAGTTGCTGGGGTTGCAGCCTTGATGGACGTCCTTGAATAGGCTTATTGTCTAAACCATCCAGTCCATGCTCTAGGTAACTAGAAACCCATTTATTCACACTACTTCTTGCTGTGTTTAGACGTTTTGCAATATCGGTTCGGCTATTACCATCATAAAATAAAGACACTGCGAGCAATCGCATGCGTTTTCGTGCATTTGGTTCTTTTCGAGAAAGCGCTAAAAGTTGTTCAGATATGTTTGGGTTCAATGCTAATCACCAGTGATTTTATATAGCCTATATTAGATCAGATATTTAAGCGGAATGGTATAAAGTTTGAGGATCTGGCGTAGGTTGGGTAGAGTGCAGCGAAACCCAACACAGAGCTATCAGCTTTCAGCCGTCAGCGATCAGCCACGCGGTGTGGGTTTGGGTCAGAGTCTCTTTAAGTAATAAAATCTTGTAGGAGGCACTTCAGTGCCGAAATAATAAAACAAAAATATTCATTGCTGAAGTCATTCTTACGCCAGACTTGACCTTGGAATTTAAACTTTACCCTTGCTAACTCGTGTTGGGTTTCGCTCCGCTCTACCCAACCTACCTGGAGAATGAATAGGGTGAATGCTGAGGGAGTCTCTGCACTAAACAACCCCACAGTTCAGCTGACGTCTGACGGCTGAAAGCTGACAGCTCCCAGACGCAAAAAAGCCCGACTCTTTCGAATCGGGCTTTCTTTAATAGGATCCTGGCGATGACCTACTTTCACATGGCAAATGCCACACTATCATCGGCGCTGTTTCGTTTCACTACTGAGTTCGGCATGGGGTCAGGTGGGTCCAAAACGCTATTGTCACCAAGAAAATTCTTTTCAATTTTCTTATTATTTTATTTATAGTCTTTCGACTTAATTTAAAGTCTTGCGACTGAATTTGGAGCCTGGCGATGACCTACTTTCACATAGCAGCTGCTACACTATCATCGGCGCTGTTTCGTTTCACTACTGAGTTCGGCATGGGGTCAGGTGGGTCCAAAACGCTATTGTCACCAAGCAAAAGGCGTGGAAAGGATTCTCGACAAAGCGCGTAGCGCTTACGAGTCCTTTGCGCAAGGTGAACTGATTTCGCATTAAGCGTTGCGGTTCACCCTACATAAATCTGGAAATCTGATATTTTCTTACAGCTTAAAGCTTATGGCTTACAGCTTCGTAAAATCTACTTTAGTTTCTTAACTTCTGTTCGTTACGCTGTCATAAAACGCGTTTGGCGTTGTATGGTTAAGCCTCACGGGTAATTAGTACAGGTTAGCTTAATGGCTCACACCACTTCCACATCCTGCCTATCAACGTTGTAGT
>NZ_JBECOT010000049.1:0-30612 GCF_040104395.1 Pseudoalteromonas sp. BZA4 | reverse complement strand
TACAATCGCCAACTGGTTGAAGCGATGATCAAAGTGAAGGCGCTAAATAAGATCAACACCCTTGGTCTGCCTAAATATCAGTAAGTTAAGTGAGTTTATTAGAGAGCTGCATTTGATCAACAAGGCCGCTGTAAAGGGGCAATATAACAATGATAGTTACTCTCTCAGTTTTCGCTATGATACTATTGGGAATTTAATAAGCACAACCAGTGGTGAAGGTTACTATCGCCAATCAAATGTGAGAACAGTTAATTATGGCTATGATAAAAATGGAAATCGCACTCATATATCGTATCCAGACAACAAGCTATTTACTTATGAGTTTGATGGCATAAATAGAGTTAAATCACTAAAAAATCAATCAGGTGATACCTTAGTTACATTAGATTATAAAGCAAGCAAAAAACGGGATTCTCTAAAGTATCATGGAGGAACCACAACTTCTTATTCTTTTGATGAAATTAATCGTTTAAAGAATTTTTCTATAGACTTTTCACAAAATCAGTATGATATAACTCGTAGTTTAACCTATAACCCTGCGAGCCAAGTAGTCACAAACCAAGTTAGTAATGTTGGTTATATGTATCAAGGAAACCATAATAAAGTTGGCTCATATAGTGTAAATAACTTAAACCAGTATACCAATATTGCTGGTATAACAGTAAATCATGACAATAACGGTAACTTTACAAGTGGTGATAACACCTACTTTTACACTTATGATGTTGAAAACCGTTTAAATCACTCTATGGCTATGATTCAGCATATTTTAAATATGATCCCCTTGGTCGTCTTTATCAGATTAAAGTTAACGGGGTTACTAAGCAGTTTCTTTATGATGATTCAAGGATAATTGCTGAATATGATGTAGATAATAACATAGTTACCAGAATAGTACCTGGCTCCGGCACTGATGAAAGTTGGGTCATGTATGAGGGAGCTAGCACTAGCTTAGCTGATACTATATTTTTACATCAAAACTATAACATGAGTGTTATTGCTGCTAGTGATAGTCAGTCAAATGTTTTGTTTACCAATTCATATGACGTATATGGGATAAGTTCAGAGACAAATCAGGGGCGTTTAGGTTATACAGGTCAACTGTATTTATATGAATTCGGCTTGTATTACTATAAAGCACGGATTTATCATCCAAAGCTAGGTCGATTCTTGCAAACTGACCCTGTAGGCTATGAAGATCAGATGAATCTTTATGCTTATGTGGGCAATGATCCGATAAACATGTTCGACCCTGCAGGAATGGAGATGGAGTGTGTTACGGATAATGACGGGAATGAAACATGTACATATACACCCGATGATTTCAATGATTACAGTTGGGGTGATGCCGTAATAGATGGCGGCTTAATTTTTATAGACATATTAAATACTCCAATTAGCCCAACTCCTGACGCTTCGATTCTTGTTGGAGTAAGAGCAACTGCTAGAGCTGTTGCTAAAAATCAGGCGGCTAAAAAAGCGTCAGAGAAGTTTGCTAAAGATCTTGCGAAGAAAATAGAACGCGATTTAGGAAAGAAAGCAAGGCGTAATTTCCATGATGTAAAAACGCCCGGAGCTGGTGATAGAACCAAAGAAGAGCTAATTGAAGATGCTGTCAATATGTATCAAGATGCAAATAAACCTATTCCAAGCTGGCTAAAGTCTTTGGGGGGATAATGATTAATAGTGTAATAGAAAATAAAATAAATGAAGTTATTAACTTGTATTGTGTTCGCCAAGCAGTTGGTAATAGCACATCCTTGAGTTTAGGTTTTGGAAAAAAAGATAACGAAGCTAGTTCTGGAGAGTACCGTGAATGGGAAATTGGAACGTATTCAGGTAATTGGAGAGTTATTAAAAATAAACAGGTAATTTGTGCAAGTTTAGATGACGTTGAAACAAATGAAGAGCTAGATGAAAAACTTAAAACTATCAGTTTTGGTTCAATTAGGGCTGTATCTCAAAATGATGTTGGCGACGTAACTTTATCTTTTGATAACTTTGTTCTTGTAGAAATTCTGTGTTTATCAGATGAGGACGACGAAATGTTTCATGTTTTCTGCCCTAATTCAGAATATATTGAATATAATCCTTGCTCAGGTTGGAGAATTGGTCGTTCTGACTCCCCTTGGAGGTAATGATTTGAAACCACAGCCAGCAGAAGCTGGCTTTGTTTTTTTGGTGAAAATAGACGAAATTGCCTATATCAAATTACCGTATAGTACCTAATGCCTAATACCTTCTGTCTTTTTCCTTTCCCCTTACAACTTTCCTCTTTCCCTGAGTGTGCATATACGCACAGAAGCTGTTCGTTTTACGCTATTTTCATTATATAACCCATCAGTTAATCTATATTTAGTTTCACGATTCTCATGGGAAATGAGTATGTTAAAGAATTCAAAGGCAAGTTATGGCTGGGTGGCCATCCTATTGCACTGGTTAATGGCACTTGGGGTGTTTGGTTTATTTGGCTTAGGCGTGTATATGGTTGAGCTAACCTATTACGACGCTTGGTACAAAGGCTCTTTGGACTTACATAAAAGCGTGGGCATTACCTTAGCGGCATTATTGCTGTTTCGATTTGGTTGGCGCTTATTAGGCACCCAACCTGAGCCTGTTGCAGGTAGTTCAAAAGCAATGAATCGAGTTGCACACTCAGTCCATAAACTAATTTATTTAGCTTTAATCGTTATTGTGACGTCGGGCTATTTAATCTCTACGGCTGATGGCCGTGCAATTGAAGTATTTAATTTATTTGCTGTGCCGGCATTACCAGAGTCGGTCGCGAACCAAGAAGATATTGCAGGTAAAATTCACTTTTATGCCGCGTATGGGCTAATAGCTGTGGTTGTTTTACATGCTTTAGGGGCACTAAAACATCATTTTATCGATAAAGATAAAACCTTAATTAGAATGATCAAACCATTGAAGGATGATTAATATGAAAAAATTACTATTAGGCACAGCACTAAGTGCTGCACTTTTCTCAACAGCAAACGCAAATGCAGCTGACTACGTTATTGATACAGACGGTGCACACGCATTTGTAACTTTTAAAATTAAGCACTTAGGTTACAGCTGGTTACATGGTCGTTTTAATACTTTCTCAGGTGATTTTAGCTATGACGATAAAGCGCCTAATGCATCTAAAATCAATGTAACGATTAATACTAAAAGCATCGACTCAAACCATGCTGAGCGTGACAAGCACTTACGCGGTAAAGACTTCTTAAATGTTGATAAATACCCAACTGCAACATTTAAAAGTACCTCAATCAAGTTTGATGAAGACGGTGACGAAGCAGATGTTACTGGTGAATTTACCTTAAATGGTGTAACCAAAACGATTACTTTTGAAATTGACAAAATTGGTGAAGGTAAAGATCCGTGGGGTGGTTACCGTGTTGGTTTTGAAGGTGAAACAAGCCTAAAACTAGCTGACTATGGTATTGACTATAACCTTGGCCCTGCTTCTACGCATGTTGATATTGGTTTATTCATTGAAGGTGTGCGTAAGTAAGCACCGTTAATACGACCGCCAATTCGCATAACTATGTGGGTTGGTAAACTTAAAAGTGCCGCTTAATGAGCGGCACTTTCGTTTCTATCTTTTAATCTCTTTTCTAAAATGGGCTGCAAATTATCCGGTAGCCAGCGAACTAAAACATCATGAAAAGCATCTGTATGAGCGATTTTCTCAAGAGCTTCATCTAATAATTTTACCGTTACTTCACCTTGCTTGTTTTTAGTGCAGCCTATATAGCCAATGCTTAACGCCGGAGCTTCAGTAAGTGATAGTTGAGTTAAGTCATCTTCAAAGCCCATGGAATGAGCCAAGTAATAATGCTCGCTTGGGTAGCCAAGTAATATATCAATACGCTTTTTTTGTAGCATATAAGTCAAGCTTGCGAGGGTGTCTCTGCCGGGGCGAGAGATAATATTAGCGTCATGACTTTCGTTAATCACTTTGTCGATATTTGCTCCAAAAGAGCGACTCATAGAGACCCCTAAAGCAAGGTTTTCGGCTAGTAATGATTTAAGTGACACAGGTTTTGTTGAGTCTAGCTTAAGTTTTTTTGCTAACTCTTTACGTATTGCAATAGACGGCGACAAACCAACAGTTGATGAATGTTCAGTAAACTGAATATGCTGCTTGCGGTGCTCGCTTTGATATAACGACAGCATACAGTAATTATTTTGTGGGTTTGATAGTTCATGCACAGCACGACTGGCTGGCAATAAAGTGCGTTTAAATGAAACCTCAGGCAGTGCTTTTTCTAATAATTTGATCACACTTTCATCACGACCTGTGCCTTCATATTTATCATGCATGATGTAGTAGGGGGCAAAATCGACCATGATCCACTCAATAGCCTTCGGTTGCTTGGTTGCAGCAACTGGGAGGCAAAAAAGTAATAGTAAAATAGACCACACAAAACGCATTTTTACTACCTATTTATGGGCTAAAAATATAAGTGTAGCAGGAATTTAGCTATATGCAGGCTGGTGGTGAAAACTAAAACGCCAGCTTGTTGGCTGGCGTTTATCGGTTGGGTTTAGTTGGCTTTTAACCACTTCACAAATTGGCGTGCATCACTGGCCTTTTGGAAGATGGCATTTTTTAAGCCCTGCGTGTCACTAAAAATTACACGCTGTTTATTTACCGAGATTGATTGCACTGGATGTGCGATCTGGATCAAAGATCCGTTGTATTTATATGACATAATAAAACTCACTCTTTCTTTTGTCAGTGTCTGTAGAGCTTTAAAAGGCATTTAAAAATACAGACCGACATTTGTTGTCTTGCTAACAGTGTTGACTAAGTTTGTGACAGTTTGGTGATGATTTGAAAATTCATCAAACTGTCATTTAGCAAACAAGTTGCAAGTATTTATACGAATATGCGGGAATTACTGGATCAAGGTAAGGGGTTAACCGCGTGGTTTCTAAAAACCAGACAAGTAGATTACTGTAAGAATTAACTAAGCGCAAGGTTTATTTTTTAAACATCAAAAATAATCTCTGGATGTTTAACAGAAACAGGCGTATTGTGATTAGGCACAAAATAACAATAAGAAGTATGCTTATGAATTACCTTTTGGTATCAGATATATTCGGTAAAACAGCGCATTTATCGCTGCTTGCTCAGCAGCTTCGCGGTAAAGTGAGTCTTTGCGATCCTTATCTAGGAGAAATTCAGCTCCCTATAAACGAGCAGTTTCAATACCAGCATTTTATAACTCATTGCGGGCATGATAGTTATTTTGAACGGGTGCATGTCAAAATGGCCGCTATTCGTCAGCCAACCACCATTATTGCATTTAGTGCAGGCGCAGCGGCTGTTTGGCGAGCTCAAGCAGAGTTAAAAAATTCATTCATTAAAAAAATTATTGCCTTTTATCCATCCCAAGTCAGGCACCACCTTGAGCTTGAAGCCAAAGTTCCTTGCCGATTTATTTTTCCTCACAGTGAAGAACATTTTGATATAAAGCCTGTGATTGCAACATTGAAAAGTAAAGCGAAGGTGAGCTGTGAAATAGCCGACTTTGGTCATGGTTTTATGAATCCGTTATCTGAGAATTTTAATCAGCTTGGCTATCAGCAATTTACAGAACAACTGTTAAAAGAAAGTTGTCATCTAGAAGTTGCCACCAACCATTAAAAACTAGTCTATAGTCATTACTAAATAATAATATAAGTAATGACTATGACGGACCAAGCAAATTACAGCCACTTCCTATCTAACCCGGTTGCTAAACCACCTTGTCGAATGATCAATGCGCAAATGTACGGATTTTTTGTGTCTGGCTGTGAGCAAAAAATGCAACAGTATGTTGATGCAACTTTAAACCTACTAGCAACCGAGTCAACCTCGTTTAATGTGTTAGGGTGTATAACTCACTCAATCGACCTGCTAGTTGTTCATTGGCTACTTGGCAGCAGGCATTTAAACCACACAGTTTTATTGCCTTACAAGAGTTTATTGATAACGAATGGCAAACTTGGCCGATAGATTTTCCTACCGTTGAAGGGAACCCCGCTGATGGCAGCCTCGATATAACAGTGTGGGACTTTGTCACCATGACATTAGCATGGCTAAAAAAATGGACCGAAGGCATTGAGCATGTTTGTCAGCAGCAAGATGCTAAAACCATTTTAGTGACTAAAAAATCACGGGATCAATCGTTACTCAAACACATGTATCAAGAAATCAAAGCAGACATTGATACCCATTTAAATGGCGCAAAGCAGTTTATTGATGATATTGAAGCAGGTGCAACTGAAATTACCTCGAACCCACGAACATTGATAACTCATTTGCTGCAGTTCACCGAAAAGCAGGCCACCCATACAGATAAGCAGGCCGATCGGCTGGTGATTTGGTATATCGTCAGAAAGTTAAAACGTTGGTTTAAAGACCAAGTTATTGATTTACTCGATGACAACCCGGAGCTGCGCAGACTTTATATTTGTGCCGATCTTGCGATTGCAATGCTCACAGGACTGATTAAAGACAAAGTATATCGCGACGGTTTTGGTGTCATTAATTGCTACGATTTTCGTCAGTGGCTCGAAAAAAATGGTGCGAATAAAACTTACAGCGTTGATTCAGCGCCAGTGCGCGGCTTTTATGATTTGGTGTTCGCTTACCCTAAAGGTGACTTTAGTAAACCCAATGTTGAAGCAGGCGTTGCCGCCCTTGCTATGTTACGTATAGGTCTTTGCTATAAAGGCGGCGTAATGTGGAAAATGCAAGCAGGCATGGGCGATGTTATTTTCGGACCAATTTATGAACTTTTAAAGCAGCGCGGTGTTAAGTTTAAGTTTTTCCATCAGTTAACTAACTTATCTGCTGGGCAAACTGCCCAAGGTGAGCCGCTGGTGAGTGAAATTGAGCTTTGCCAACAGGTGAGTTTAGTTGGCCAATATTATCAACCGCTCATTGATGTAAAACAGCTGCCATGCTGGCCAAGTGAGCCACTGTATGAGCAAATCAGCCCTGAACAAGCGCACTTATTGCAAGAATATCAAATTAATTTAGAGTCATTTTGGAGTAATTGGCCAGAGGTGTATCAAGAACACTTTAGTACCCCATTGCCAACAGTGACGCTTCGCTATGGTATTGATTTTGATACACTGATTTTAGGGGTGTCGGTTGCCTCTCTTGAACACGTTGCCTCTGAACTTTTAGCTGTAGATTACGCGCTTTCTCAACAAGCAACAAAAGTGCAAAGTGTGGCGACTCAGGCTTGCCAAGTATGGTTGAATAAAACCGACGCACAACTTGGCTTTACGCAAACTAATGCTGCTCACGAAGGGCCTATTTTAAGTGGCTTTGTCGAGCCGTTTGATACCTGGGCGACAATGGGTAACTTACTCGATAAAGAAGATTGGCCAAGTGAAAATGCGCCTGTGAACATTGCCTATTTTTGCAGTGCGTTTAGCTGCGAAAACTACCCACCTGCCAGTGCACATCAATTCCCAGAGCAAATGAAAGCCGAAGTAAAATTGAATATGCATAATTTGTTTAGCGCAGATATGCGGCCACTTTGGCCTGAAGCCTATATTGATAACAAGTTTGATTGGCAGGTTTTTTACAGTGATCCGCATAGCATTTTACCTGTACTAGAGCAGCAATATTGGCGCGTTAATGTCGATCCTAGTGAGCGCTATGTTTTATCTGTGGTTGATTCGAGTAAATACCGCCTGGCTACAGATGGCAGTCAGTTTGTTAATTTGCGCATCACTGGCGACTGGATAAAAACCGGCGTTAATGCAGGCTGTGTTGAGGCTGCTGTCATGGCCGGTATGCAAACAGCGCGGGCAATATGTGGTTGGCCAAGCGAAATCAGCGGAGAGCATGCATTCGAAAAAGGTTAGTGTGAGTAAAGTTGTAAAAAAGTATGCGTATAAGTCATGAATTTTCATGATTTATATGCGACTTTAATCTATTGTTTGGTCTATACTTACCACTAAATTACAACAATTTAACAAGTTTCCCTCTTTTAAGGTCTAAAAGCCAATGAAGCGTCCTTTTCTTAAAGATCCTAAGTTTATGATGTTGTCGAGCACCAGCTTGGCGGCATGTGTAATGGCAAGCGCTGTTGCACAAGGAGCTGAGACTGAAAAAGACATGGAAGTTATTAGCGTTTATGCACAAAAGCGTCCGCAAGCAATTGAAGACGTGAGTGTAGCGGTAAGCCAAGTGGATGGCGAAATTTTAAAAGCTCAGCATTTTAAAGATTCAACTGAAATTGGTTTGTTTGCGCCAAACGTTAAAATTACCCAAAACGCCGCAGAAGGGACGCCTCCCGCTGTGAGCATCCGTGGGGTGGGGTTACTTGATTATAATACGGCGAATACTTCACCTGTGGCCATGTATCTTGATGGCGTTGCGGTGGGGTCTGCTAATAATCAAATTGTTAACTTGTACGATATTGAACAACTCGATATTTTACGCGGCCCGCAGGGTACCTTATTTGGTCGTAATTCTACCGGTGGTGCAATACTTATACGCTCAAATCGCCCTGAGTTTGATAGCTATGGCTCGCTAACATTAGGTGCTGCTAATAACAACGCCACCAGCGTCGATGGTATGTGGAACCAGCAACTCTCAGACTCCAGCGCAATGCGTATTGCTGTTAACTATCAAGACTATGAATATTCAACAAAAAATACTTATGCAGACTCACCAACAGCAGGCATGGATCAAAAAAATGCACGTGTGTCTTTTTTGTCGGAGTGGGATGATGTTGATCTTTACCTGCAAGCGCATATTGAAGATTGGGATGGTATTGCCCAGCCAGTTGGTAGTATTGGTATTGTCGCAAACCCTTTAACGGGTGAGCTGTGTTCACCAGCAGATGCGGGCTCAACAGGCTGTTTTGATAACTTTGGTTTTAATGATGGCAGTGATGACTTCTTTGCTGTGAGTGTCAATAACGACTCACCTCATAAGTCTGATGGCTACGGTTTTATCGCCGAAGTCAATTGGCATTTAAACGAGCAAAGTACATTTACCTCACTTTCGAGCTTTAACGATTTAGAAAGAAGCCACGCTTTTAACTGCGATGGATCGCCAGCTCGTTTGTGCGAAGGAGTATTAGGGCTAGATACCCAACTATTCAGCCAAGAATTCAGGTTATTAAACGAACTTGCTGATTACACACTCACCAGTGGTGTTTATTTTGCAGATGAGACGATTGAGCAAGATAATTTAAATGATATTTTGCGTGATTTCCGGGGTATTTTACCGACAAGCTTAACCGCGACCTTTATTTACGATAACGAAATCAAGATGCAAAATTTGGCTGTATTTAGCCAAATTGAAGTGCCTGTCGCAGATAAATGGATGATTACAGCCGGCCTTAGATATGACTATGAGTCACTTGAGTATGACTCAATCGCCACGTTAAATGCGGTGGTTGATGTGAACGACTTAGACGGAGTGCTTGTACCATTTTATCGCGTTACCGATGAGCAATCAGACAATGGCTTTACTGGTCAATTTGCCGTTAATTATCGCTATTCAGATGCAAGCAATCTTTATTATCGTTTTGCTAATGGTAGTAAAAGTGGTGGCTACAACGGAGGCTTTTTGTCATCTGAAGAACAAGCAATCTTAGCAAACTATGGCAAAGAGCGCTTGAATGCCCATGAAGTTGGCTTAAAGTCGTTCTGGCCTGGCAAGCAACTAAGAATGAATTGGGCGGCGTTTTACTATGACTATAACGACCAACAAGTGTTTATGAACCAAGCGTCAGAAACACCGCAAATGCCTCCTGTGCAATTACTTGAAAATGTTGCTGATTCAATCATTTACGGCCTTGAAACTGAAATTAATTACCAAGCAACTAAACAATTAGCCATGCTACTTTCAGTTGGCTATATCCCTCATGCTGAATTTGAAGATTACGTTGACCCACTTGGCAACAGTATTACCGATAACCAACTGCCGTTTACCTCTAAATGGAATGTATCAGCGGGATTAAAATACGATACCAGCTTGGCGTCGTATCCGTTATCGGCCAATATTATTTACGATTATCAGTCTGAGTTTTATTTTGACCAGAACATGAACCCATATGCCCGCCAAGACGGCTTTAGCATTGTTAATGCGCATCTAAAATATGATGTTGATAATTGGTCATTTACTTTATGGGGCAAAAATTTATTTGATACTGAATACAGTCAGTTAAAGTTCGATTTAAGCTCGTTCCTAGGCATGCTTGAAGACTTTAAAGGGGAAGGGCGTCGCTATGGCTTTGATGTTTCACTGCAATTCTAGTCGTTGCCATCTCCAAAATGCTACAGGGGTTTTGTGAATGCGGTTAAAGCTGTATTTAAGCACTCTGCTGTTTTTGGTTTTATTAAGTGTTTCGGCTAATGCACAACAGACGTTTGTCTACACCGATGCTGTGGCTGATCAAAACCTTCATGATGTCGGTGAAGTGTTTACGGCAAATGATAATATGTTTCCGCAGTCTGTGGCTGCGATTGATGCTTGGCGAGCCAGCAAAAAACCACAATCTCGAATAAGCTCTGTCGGCGGTAGCTATTGGTTAATTGTTGAAATTGAAAATCTAAGTGATATTGAAGATTTAGTTCTCTACCCATACAACACCCTGGTTTCGAAAATAGAAAGCCGCATTTACGATATTACTGATCCAACTGCCCCGATACAGCACTTTGTAACCGGTGGGGTCGAGCCGAATCAATTTGCTTTTCACTATGGTAATCGTTTATCTCTTGAAAAAGGTAAGCACTATACGCTTATCACTTATTTTGAGAGTGACTACTTTTATACTCCCGCAAAGCTGGTATTGACGCCTTATCAAGATTATTTTCAAAACATAACCATTGAAAATATGATCATGATGCTTTGCTTTGGGGTGGGTATTGCACTTGGTTTATATAACTTATTGATTTATTTGGTTTCTCGTGATGTCACACACCTTTACTACGCGCTATTTACTGCATCCTGGGTGTTTGCTTGGAGCCATTTTTTCCATATTTCTGATCAGCTGTTTGGTTACTATAATCCTCATCTTCATTGGCTCGGCTTTGCGCTCACACCCTTAACCAATATTCTGTTTTACAACAACTTACTCAAACTTAAAGAGACATTTCCCAAACTGGCGCAATTATCCCTGACGGTGGGTGTAATCGCTACTCTGGGTATTCCGTTTTGTATTTTATGGCCAAGCTTTGGTTTTTATTGGTCAACGTTAGTAACGGGTGTTGCTTTATGTTTAGGCTTATACATAGGTGTACGCTGTATGCTCATTGGCTTTAAGCCAGCACGCTATTTTGTGCTTGCTTACATTGCCATGATGCTACCGAATATGGTCGGAAATTTAACTAATTTAGGCTTGCTGCCTGCTACCTCCATTAATTTATATTTATTGGGTTTGATAGGCACAGCGATGGATGCCATGTTACTGGCGTTTGCTGTTGCTGATAAGTTTAGGCTGCTTCACGATGACAACGTAGAGCTCAATAAAAATCTAGAAGAAAAAGTCCATTTAAGAACCTTGGAGCTTGAAGAACTCGCCTCTGAGCTTCGCGATGCGAATG
This sequence comes from Pseudoalteromonas sp. BZA4, assembly GCF_040104395.1. NCBI lineage: Bacteria > Pseudomonadati > Pseudomonadota > Gammaproteobacteria > Alteromonadales > Pseudoalteromonadaceae > Pseudoalteromonas > Pseudoalteromonas sp. BZA4. Next base: position 19,035 of record NZ_JBECOT010000049.1, on the reverse strand, counting down.
AAGCTAAAAGCCGTTTCTTAGCGAATATCAGTCATGAGATTCGCACCCCAATGACATCAATTATTGGCTATGCAGATGGCATTATGCTCGGGGACATTAAGCCTCATGAGCGCAACCATGGGATTGGCGTTATATTGCAAAATAGCCGCCATGTTCTTGGCTTAATAAACGATATACTCGATATGTCGAAGATTGAAGCCAACAAGCTAGAAATAGATTTAGTCGAAACAGACTTGTTTGCCACGATTGCCAATATTGAGTCACTTATTGGCAAGCAAATCCGTGATAAGGGCTTAAAGTTCAGTGTTGATTATCAGTTCCCGTTGCCAGACTACCTAATTACCGATCCGAGTCGTTTAAGGCAGATCTTATTAAACTTAACAACCAACGCCCTTAAGTTTACTCAAGTGGGGCGTATAACTTTAACGGTGAGCTGTCATAACGATAAGTTGTCGATAAGCGTAAAAGACACCGGTATTGGCATGACAGACAAAGAGCAGCAAGCCTTGTTTAGTGCCTTTTATCAAGCGGATTCAAGTATTTCTAGGCAATATGGTGGCACGGGTCTTGGCCTTAATATTTCAAAGAGCCTCGCCAAAAAATTGGATGGGGATATTAGCGTTAAAAGTAATGTCGGCTCTGGCAGTGAGTTTATTTTCACCATGTCGATTTATACTACAGATAATACACGCTGGCTTAATGATATGAGCGAAGTGAAGCTCGTTGAAACCTCACCGTTTAGTAAGCTTGATGCACCAGAGAACTTAAAGGGCAGAGTATTACTTGCCGAAGACCACCCAGACAACCGACGTTTAATTGCGCGAATATTAGAGCGTATGGGGCTGACAGTGACCACCGTTGAAAATGGTAAAGACGCAGTGCAAGCAACCCTCGAAGACAGCTTTGACCTTATTCTACTCGATATTCAAATGCCGATTATGGACGGTCAAGAGGCATTGAAAATGATGCAAGCAACGGGAGTAAGCGCGCCTATCATTGCACTGACAGCGAATACCATGAAGCATGAAATTGCCCGTTATATGAAGCAAGGCTTCAATGATTTAATCGCCAAACCAATTGATAGAAACGCGTTTAGCCATAAAATTGCCAGTTACTTAGATTGCGATGAGTTAGCCGATATCAAATTACCTGAAAAAGAGTTTCAGGCGCTTAAAGATGACTACATAAAAGGTCTTGAAGAACAGTATCGAGAAATGCGCGACCAATACAAAAAGATGGATATTGATGGCTTAAGCAGAAATGTTCATATGCTTAAAGGTGCTGCGAACATGTTCGAATGTGAAACGCTTTATGTTAAAGCGGTTGCCGTTGATGCTGCGCTTAAAAAAGATACCGTCACGCTCGATACGCAGCTTATTGCCTCCTTATTTTGTGCCATGCAAGACGAGATAACCAAGGTAACGCATTGATTGCTTGAATAGCGGCTATTTCTTTGTAAGCACAGACAAATTAGCTATTTCTTGATATTAATATTATTAAAACACCTTGCTGGGAAGGCATGATGCAGTATCAACATATTTCAGTACCCTCGAATGGCGCGCAAATTACTATCGATAGTAAGGGGCAATGGCATATTCCTGATAACCCGGTTATTGCTTACATTGAAGGCGATGGTGTTGGTCAAGATATCAGCCCGGTGATGCGTGATATTGTTGATGCTGCAGTGAATCATGCTTATCAAGGCGATAAACAAATACATTGGATGGAAGTGTTCAATGGCGAAAAAGCAGCAGCGCTTTACGATGGCGACTGGTTCCCGCAAGAAACTCTGCATGCCGTTAGGCAGTATAAAATTGCCATAAAAGGGCCGCTAACAACCCCCCTTGGCGGTGGTTTTCGCTCTTTAAATGTGGCTCTTCGTCATGAGATGGATTTATTCGTTAACATGCGGCCCATTCGCAGTTATCCGCATTTACCATCGCCCTTAAAAGAGCCTGAAAAAACCCAAATCACAGTAATACGCGACAGCTCAGAAGACGTTTACTCAGGCATTGAGTGGCAGGCTGGCAGTATCGATAACGAGCGTATGCTTGATTTTCTGTGCCAAGAAATGGGTGTCACCCGACTTCGCTTTGATAACCAATGCGGTATTGGCATTAAAAATAGCTCGAAAGAGGCGGCAGAGCGACTGATGCGTTACGCCCTTAACTTTGCCCTTAAAGAGCACAGTGAATCACTGACTGTGGTGCACAAAGGCAATGTACTTAAATTTACCGATGGCGCCTTTAAACGTTGGGCATTTGCCCTTGCTGAGCAAGAGTTTAACGCTGTAGCGCATGAAAATGGTCGTTGGTTAGTGATCAAACGTGACGAGCAAGATGATTTAATTATCAAAGAAGTCATTGCCGATAACATGCTACAACAAGCGCTGCTCACCCCAGAGCAATTTGATGTGGTGGTAACAACCAATCAAAACGGCGATTACTTAGCTGATATGCTAACCGCACAAGTCGGTGGGGTAGGTATTATGCCTGCGGCAAACTTAAATAATGAAGTGGCCTTTTTTGAACCGACTCATGGCACATTTAATCGCATAGCCGGGGAAGACAGTGCAAATCCAACAAGCAGTATTTTAAGTGCGGTTATGATGCTACGTTTTATTGGCTGGCACGAAGCGGCGAATAAAATAGAAAAAGCCCTAGAGCAGACGCTTAGCGCAAATGAAATGACGTTTGATTTGGCTAACCTAGTAGCCGATGCGACGATGCTTAGTTGCAGTGATTTTGCAACAAGCATCATCGCGCGAATAAGTAACTCAAATAATGAACCATATTAAGCGGCATTGGCGCTTTTAACTGCGTAGACACATGGTTTACCTGTTAACTGTGCTGCACGTTGGTAAATGTGTTCTGCACCAGGTTCGTTGCTTGTCATGCCTGTTAATGTATCCATTAACGCAACCACTAAAATAGCTGGTACTTGGCAGCAGTATTCATCTAACACTGCAGTTGTTGTTTGTGCATCAACATGACAATGCGGGTGAGTACGTACTGTGCTATATGCTTTTAACAGTGTCTCTGCTTGTAGAACATCATCATCTTGATGTTTGGTTTTACGGCATTGGCAACCAAACTCATCAACCATTGTTGCCAGTGTTTGGTAAATTTCTTCGCAAGCTAAATCGCTTTTTTTACAAAGCTGCTGCTCGATGAATGAGTGTAATTGACCATTGATGTAAAGGCCGTCCTGTTGAGTGAATTGCGCTGAAGTTTTCATAATCATTTTCTCTTTGTTTATGTGCTTAACTTCACTCTAGCCCTTCACTCATTATTAATGAAATTGTTGTTTTCAATAACTGATATTGATTTTATCAATATTATACTGTTTTTAGCGATCAGCCACGGTACTGGCAAAGGCAAGTAGCTCTCTACGCAGCCACTGGTGTGGGTTTGCGTGATGTAGCAAAGGGCTCCATAACATTTTTACTTCAATAGGGACTATTTGAAATGGCACTGGACTTATTACCAAATCAGTGTGTTTTGCTAATAACATGGCTTGGCGGCGGGGCAATGTTGCTATGAGTTGAGGTGATTGGCAAAGTAGGCTCGCCACCATGTAATGGCGGGTAAATACGCGAATATTGCGGGTTTGTTCTAGTTGCCATAATGCCTCATCGACCCAGCCGAGCTTTTGGCTGCCTGATTTATTTGTTACTGCCGCTTCTACGCCCCAACCAGCCCGATTCACCCAAATGTGTTCTTGTGCAAGGTAGCCTTCAAGGTTTTGCTGTTGTAAGTAAGGGTTGTCTGGGTGTGTTAAACAGCAGTAATTATCGCGCCACACACTGGCTTGGTGGAATGAGCGGGGCAGGCCATTAAAGCGGTTAATGGCAAGGTCAATGGTGCCTTTTTCCATATCTTGAAGATTAACATCGCTTGGGCTCAAAATATCAAAGTTAAGCCCCGGATTCTTTGCAAGTTGCTGGGTGATAAACGGCGCAATAAGGGTTGATTCAAGGTAGTCGTTTGCCATGATCCGAAACGTAATATTGGCTGTGATCGGGTCGAATACCTCACTTGGCTGAGTAATTTCCTCAGCCATTTTTAACAGTGATTCTATTTCAGGTTTAAGGCTGAGCGCTTTTGCGGTTGGCGTCATTGTGCCAGCGGCTCTCACTAATAATGGATCATCAAATAAATCACGCAAACGTTTAAGGGCATTACTCATTGCAGGTTGAGTCAAAGCCAGCTTATTGGCGGCTTTAGACACACTTTGTTCATCAATGAGGACATTTAAATACACCAATAGGTTGAGGTCGACGTGCCTAATATTCATTTGATCAATCTTATTTATTATCTTTATTAATTACCTAAATTAAAGCGCGCTTGCTATTGTGTGTAAACAAGGCGACTAAAATAATCAGCATAAGCGATAAAAATAATGCCACAGCAAAGTTCACATTTGGCTGTTAAATCACACAGCGAACAGTTAAATCAGGTCGTAGCAACTAAGCTTGCCCGTGCGGTGTATGCTGGCTTTGAGGCTATGTTTGCAGAGTTTTTAAATATTACCCTCGGTGCACAAAGTCGTTTTGAACAGCGCCAGTGGCATCAAGTTCAAGGGGCTATGAAATCGCGATTGCAAGTTTACGAAGGGCAAGTAAAAAAGGTAAGCCAAGCGGTAAAAATTATTGCTTATAGTGAAGTAGACGACCCAGCACTTTGGTTATTAGCCAAACAAATATACACAGAAATGGTGCAAAGCCATGAAAACCAGCCTATTGCTCATACCTTTTTTAACTCAACCTTCGGTGCAATTTGGGACTCACGAAAAATCCGCAATGTGCACTTGTTTGTACTAAAAGCACGATATCAACTGGGGCCAAGACCCTTTGATTCATTGGTTAGCCGCATTTCCCTGCAAAATGGCTTTGAAAGTGCGATTAGTAGCTTGATCAAGCGCCATGTATTTCGGTCACGATACGCTGATTTTACTGATGATGTTGCCATGTTACAGCGTACCTTGATTGCTGGAGCGAAACAACAATGCCCACAAGTTTATGAGCTGCTTGCTCTCAACGATGGCTATATTGAATACGCTAATTCATTGTTTTTCAGAAATAAAGCGTGCTACATCATAGGTCGTTGTATTGCTAAAAATGGCGATAACATGCCATTTGCGATTGCGCTATTAAACAGTGAAAAAGGTCTTCACATTGATGCTGTGATGATGGGAGCTGATCAACTCAGCTTGTTGTTTGGCTTTGCGCGTACTTATTTTATGGTCGACACTGACCAACCCGCCCGATACGTTGATTACCTCAGTGTTTTAATGCCTCATAAGCAACGTTTTGAGCTGTTTAATGCCATAGGCTTTATCAAACACGCGAAAACCGAGTTTTATCGTTACAAAGTTGATACCACCCGTAATAGCCCCGTTGACGATAAATACACACTTGCGCCGGGTACGCCGGGCATGGTGATGCTGGTATTTACCACCCCAGGCTCAGATTATGTGTATAAGGTAATAAAAGATAAATTTAGTGCACCAAAAACAGCCACCAAACAACAAGTAATGGCCAAGTACGACTTTGTCAAACAAGCTGACCGAGTAGGCCGCTTAGTTGATACACACGAATTTCGTTATTTAGCGTTTGATTTAAGCCGATTTAGTGATGAGCTTATACAAACAATGCAGCAGCAAATTGGCGATAGCTTAGTGATCTCGGGTAATGCACTTATTTTGCGCCATGTTTATGTAGAGCGCAAAATGACGCCGCTTAATTTGTATATCAACGACTGTGATGAGCGAAAACTGCAGCAAGTAATGGTTGATTACGGTAAAGCGATAAAAGAGCTTGCGGGGGCTAATATTTTCCCCGGTGATATGCTGATGAAAAACTTTGGTGTAACCCGTTGGGGAAGAGTAGTGTTCTACGACTATGATGAAATTTGCCCGATGACAGAATGTCAATTTAGAGAACTGCCAAAAACCGATGACTCATTAGATGAGCTAAGCAGCGAAAGCTACTTTGATATTGCCGAAAACGACGTATTTCCGAGCCAGTTTAAAATCTTTTTTAGCGCTAATAAGCGAGCGTTTGATTACTTCAATGCTGCACATCAAGATATTTTCACCGCCACAATGTGGCAGCAATTACAGACAGCCATAAACGATGGGCAATTGCTTGATGTTTATCCTTATAAGCAGTCTTGGCGCTTTTCGTCGATGAGAGCTCAAATGAAAAAATCTCAACCTATAACTGTTTAATAGGAACATAGTGTTAGCGTATGCTATTTAAAAATTGCTAAGGAACGCACTATGAAAAACACACTGTTATTATCGAGTTTATTTATTTCGTCTATGGTAAGCGCCAATCCGTTATTAGGTAGCTGGCAATTTGTTGAAGGCAAATATGCAACCAATGACGGCTATGTGACGGCAAAAGCGCCAGAAATAACCTCTGTTAAACTGATTACACCCAGTCATTTTAGCTATATCACTCAAAAGCAAGGCAACTTTCATTATGCTGGTGGCGGCAAATATGTTTTGCAAGACCAGCAATTTATCGAAACTTTTTCCTATGGTAATGTACCTTCACTACTTGGTAAGACCATGGCATTTGATTACAAAATTGAAGGTGATTTATGGCACCACACCTTGTATGAAAATGGCAAATTAGTCGAAGCTGAGATCTGGCAACGAATTAAATAGAAGGTGATATGCGTTATATTAAGCACGAAGACTCACAGTTACACTTTGCGCAAACAGATAAACCAGCCCTAAAAGATAACGAAGTTCTTATTGCTGTTGCAGCAATCGGCGTTAATCGGGCAGATTGTTTACAGCGACAGGGCAAATATCCAGCACCCAAAGGTGACAGTGAAATATTAGGTTTAGAATGCGCCGGCACCATTGTTGAGAAAGGTAGTGCAGTATCCGGTGACTGGCTTAATAAACGTGTTTTTACCTTGTGCGCGGGCGGTGCTTACAGCGAGTATGTTGCCGTTGATGCTGCGCAAGTGATGCCGTTACCAGATGAAATGACAATGGCAGAGGGCGCTGCTATCAGTGAAGTATACTTAACGGCTTTCTCTGCCTTATTTCAATTTGGTCAGCTCAAAGCAGGGCAGACGGCACTTATTCATGCGGGAGCCAGTGGTGTAGGTGGGGCGGCAATTCAAATGGCAAAACGCGCGGGTGCTCAAGTGGTGATCACTGCAGGCAGCGATGAAAAGTGCGAACATGCCAAGCAGCTTGGCGCAGACCACACCATTAATTATAAAACCGCTGATTTTGTAGAATACTTCAAAGCCAATAATTTACAGGCTAACACCATTGTTGATCCTGTCTCAGGAAGCTATTTAAATAAAAATGCTGCCGTTGCAGCAATGGATTGCCAAATTGTGATGTTAGCCTTTTTAGATGCGCGCTTTGCTGAGGTTGACTTTGCAAGGCTGCTTAGCAAACGTATTTCCTTTCATGCATCAACCTTGCGTAACCGTTCAATTGAGTTTAAACGTGATTTAAAAGAGCAGTTTATTTCGCGCTTTTATGATGACTTGGCCAACGGGCTGTTCGATTGCAATATCTATAAAACCTTAAATTGGCAAGAAGCGAATGAGGCTCACCGTATTTTAGATAACAACGAAAACTCGGGAAAAGTGGTGATGTTAGTTGAATAACATCAATTTGCCCATATTATTGGTTTTATTAGTAGTTAAAAGTAAAGGTTAATATGAACCCTATTATTGCAATGCTCAAAGAGCACAATGTAAGTGACGAGAAAGTGCGTGAGCTGTTTCAAGCGTTTATGGAAAACCCAATGATGGCAATGGGTCTGGTCCAACAGTTAGGTATCCCACCAGAAAAGCTTCAACAATTGATGGCATTAGTGATGACGCAGCCACACCTTATTAAAGAAGCGGCTGAATCAGTGGGTATCAGTGATGATGAAGTTGAGCAAGCCAAAGCGCAGTTCAAAAATCAGCAGTCATAAAATTAAATGATACGAATTTAAAAAAGGTTAGCTCTTTGGCTAACCTTTTTTGTTAATTACTGATACGAAAACACGTCGTCTAGTTTCTTATCAAACAGTTGAGCAATCTTAAAAGCCACCTCGAGCGAGGGTGAATATTTACCTTTTTCAATTGCTACTATAGTTTGTCTTGAAACGCCAACTGCCTCTGCCAATGCTTGCTGAGTCATTTCGTTGTGATGAAATCGAAGTTCCCGAATAGTATTACTGAGCTGTTTTGTCATCTAGCTGTCTCTTCGATATAAATATGCTTTGCTGGCAATAGTAATAATTTCACTGACTAAAAAACCAATAATAAGAAAGTGCATAATATTATATAGATCAGAGACCTCAGGTAACAGCATGCGTCCAGATACACGTTCAATTTGCGTCGCTAAAAATACACACATTAAGATAATTGCAGAGCAGAACCAGTGACCAAGTTTGGTGCTTTTTAGCTCAATGAGCTTATCACGCTCATCATCCCCTAAGTCTGCTTCTTTATGTTTAATACTAGCAAGCACAGATTGCATAATGATCTCTAAGATCACCGCAATCACGACAACCTTATACAAATAAGACACCATGGTCTCTTGGCTAAGATCACCCGCAGCTTGTAGTGAATTAATGCCTAACAGGTAATAGCTTAAAAGGCCTATGGTTACCACCAAGGTGCTCCAAATTGTCATTTCTTTGTAGCTCATTTTCTTCCACCCTATGTAAAAAATATTTGACTTAGTGTTAAGTGAACTACTCATTGGGTGTGATGTCAAATTTTTTAACATCATGTATGGTATTTTTATCATTGACGTATTTCGTTACATTTAGTTGAGAACTAATTCCTACCGAACAGACTCCTATTGAAACAAACAACAAATAAGGAACGAATATGAACTGGCTTTTGAAGGTATGGGAAAATAACCGCTCTTTGATTTTATTCATCTGTTTGATGAGTGTGTTTAGAAGTGCGGTGGCTGATTGGTATGAAGTGCCAACAGGCTCAATGAATCCGACCATCGTTGAAGGGGACCGAATTTTAACGGATAAAATGGCTTATGATCTGCGTGTGCCATTTAGTCATATTTCGCTAATGCGTACTGATGAGCCAAAAGCCGGTGATATCATTGTATTTGATTCTAAGGCTGCAAATAATCGCTTAATAAAGCGTGTTATTGGCGTGCCGGGCGATACAGTGACTTTAGTCGATAACAAATTAATCATTAACGGTAAAGCACTTGATTACGCATTAACTGATGATAAGCAAGAGCAGCAGATACTCATTGAAAACCTTGCCGGTGTTCAGCACGCTATTCAGGTATCAAAAACGCCCTCGGTGATGCAGCATTTTGCACCTGTCGTTATTCCCAAAGATATGTATCTAGCGATGGGCGATAACCGTGATAATAGTGCAGACTCACGAGTGATTGGGCTAGTGCCTCGCAGTGAGTTATTAGGCAAAGCTAAAGGGGTGCTTGTGTCACTCGATTATGATGATTATTACTTACCTCGAAAAGAACGGGTTTTACATAATTTGTACTTAGCACCCTAGATAAACAAAAAAACCGTTGTGTCTGAAACACAACGGTTTTTTATATTAACTAGAAATTGTGTAATTACATTACACGCATGCCAGGCTCTGAGCCTTCATCTGGATTAAGAATATAAATTTCTTTACCGCCAGGGCCTGCAGCTAATACCATGCCTTCAGACATACCGAAACGCATCTTACGAGGCTTAAGGTTCGCTACCATTACCGTTAGCTTGCCTTCAATGTCTTCTGGTGCATACGCAGATTTAATGCCTGCGAATACTTGGCGCGTTTCGCCACCTAAATCTAAAGTTAGTTTTAATAACTTATCTGCGCCTTCAACGTGTTCTGCTTTAGCAATTTTTGCTACGCGTAAATCAACTTTCGCAAAATCATCAAATTCGATTTCTGGGCTGATGGGTTCTTTTGCTAGTGGGCTGTTTGGATCAATCTTGTCTTTTTCAGCAACTAGACTTTCTTTTGACTCTTCAATCATTTTGTTTACTTTATCCATTTCAACACGTTGCATTAACGGTTTGAACTTATTAATTGCGTGGCCAACAAGCGCTGTTTGCGCGCCTTGCCATGTTAAACCGTCGTTTAAGAAGGCTTCAACGTTTGCAGCCATACCTGGAAGAACAGGTTTTAAGTAGGTGATAAGTACACGGAACATATTTAAACCAAGTGAGCATACATCGTGTGCTTCTTGTTGTTTTGTTTCGTCTTTAATTAACACCCATGGTGCCTTAGCGTCGATGAATTGGTTTGCTTTATCAGCAAGGGCCATGATTTCACGAATTGCACGGCTGTAATCACGGTTTTCATAGTGGTTTGCGATGCTTGCAGCAGCTGCTTGGAACTCACCTAATAGCGCTTCGTCCATTACGGTGTCGCTAAGCTTGCCGTCAAACTTCTTGGTAATGAAGCTTGCACAACGACTTGCGATATTAACCACTTTACCTACTAAGTCTGAGTTTACACGTAGTGCAAAGTCTTCAAGGTTTAAATCAAGGTCAGTGATGCCGTTGTTTAGTTTTGCTGCGTAGTAATAACGAAGATATTCAGGATCTAGGTTATCAAGGTAAGTACGCGCCTTAACAAAAGTGCCTTTTGATTTAGACATCTTCGCGCCATTCACAGTTACAAAACCGTGGGCAAATACATTTGTTGGCTTTCTGAATTTTGCGCCATCTAACATTGCAGGCCAGAATAGACTGTGGAAATAGATGATATCTTTACCAATGAAGTGGTAAAGCTCTGCATCTGAGTCTTCGCTCCAGAATGCATCAAAATCAATCCCTTTCTTATCACACAGGTTTTTAAAGCTCGCCATGTAGCCAATAGGTGCGTCTAACCACACGTAGAAGTATTTACCCGGTGCACCTGGGATTTCAAAACCAAAGTAAGGTGCGTCACGGCTGATATCCCACTGCTGTAGGCCATCTGCAAACCATTCATCAAGCTTGTTCGCCATTTCTTGTTGAATCGTACCTGAGTGTAACCACTCTTTAAGCATGTCTTCAAAAGCAGGTAGGTCGAAGAAGTAATGCTCCGAATCTTTTAAGATTGGCTCAGCACCTGACATAACAGAGCGTGGGTTGATAAGCTCAGTTGGGCTGTAAGTTGCACCACAAGAATCACAGCTGTCACCGTTTTGATCTTCAGACTTACACGTTGGGCAAGTACCTGTTACAAAGCGATCTGGTAAGAAGATACCTTTCTCTGGGTCGAAAAGTTGAGAAATAGTGTGCTTTTTAATGTGACCCGCTTCATTTAAACGGTTGTAGATTAGCTCGCTGAAATGGCGGTTCTCTTCACTGTGCGTGCTGTGGTAGTTATCAAACTCAATATTGAAATCAGCAAAGTCACGTTGACGTTCAACACTCACGTTTTTAACCATCTCTTCTGGCGTGATCCCTTGCTTTTGCGCATTAAGCATAATTGGTGTGCCGTGAGCATCATCCGCGCAAACGTAGTAGGTTTCATGACCTTGTTGTTTTTGGAAACGCGCCCAAATATCAGTTTGGATATATTCTAGTAAATGACCTAAGTGAGTCGGGCCATTGGCATAAGGTAATGCGCTAGTAATCAGGATCTTTCGCTGTGCCATAATCATTCCGAATTGAGATTAGTTCGATGCAAACATGCTCGAATATCATTATTTAATTCATTGTGAGTTGCTTATATACAACCTAAAGCAATGATATTATCTAATTGTCTGGTTTTAATGCCATGAATGTTACATAATTCCGCAGCACTTTTCATCAAAGAAACGCTAATTTATTGCTATGTTTGGACTGTCAAAACTATTCTCAAGTAAATCGGCTGAAAAAGCACCTATCATTGCTGCCTTAGCCGCCTACCGTAGTAGCGCATTTGCCATTGGCATTGAGCAAGACTGGCTCGAAGAGCTTAATCAAAACAGCGATAAAAGCTGGCAGGTAAAACTTAGCCTACCTTTCGCTGGTTGTGGCGAAATCAACGAGATTGAAAAATTTGTCGCTGATAAACTATCAGTGCCTGTGTCAATTAGCGCTAAAGTTAAATTACCTAGCACATATAGTTTTAAGCAAATTAAACATATTGTGCTCGTTGCATCAGGTAAGGGCGGCGTTGGAAAATCAACCACGGCGGTAAATCTTGCCTCGGCTTTAGAGCAAGAGGGTGCCAAAGTGGGTATTCTCGATGCCGATATTTATGGCCCGTCTATTCCGCTGCTTCTTGGCCTACAAGGTGCTGAGCCGAAAGCAGCCGATGATAAAAGCTTACTTCCTTTTGAAGCGCACAATCTCAAAGCGCAATCGATCGGCTTTTTAGTACCTAGCGATGATGCAACCGTTTGGCGCGGGCCAATGGCATCAGGTGCACTTAATCAATTAATGAACGAAACCGCCTGGGGTGAGCTTGATTACCTAATTGTTGATATGCCTCCCGGCACCGGTGACATTCAATTAACCATGAGCCAAAAAGTACCAGCAAGTGGCGCTGTGATCATTACAACGCCTCAAGATTTGGCCTTAGCCGATGCACAAAAGGGCATTGCTATGTTCAATAAAGTGAACGTGCCTGTGCTTGGTTTAATTGAAAACATGAGTTATTTCTTGTGTGGACATTGTGGTGAGCCCAATCATGTATTTGGTAAAGATGGCGCTGTGACATTAGCGCATCGTCATGGCGTGCCTGTGCTTGCTAATATTCCGCTGGCTATTGAAATTCGCGAAAGCTCAGAGCAGGGCAATTTAATAGCCAAAGACAACGCGGCTAAAATAAGTGAAACCTACAAAACCGCTGCCCGTGTGCTTGCTAGTAGCTTGTATTATCAACAGGCGCAGTCAAGTTCTATTGAAATCATCATTACCGAAGACTGATAGTAGCAAATATTTTTACAGCGAGACTTTTTAATTAATAAAGTTGTTATTAGTGATTTGTCTTGCTGTGAGGGTACTACCTCATTTTTTTGTTCACGTCTTGTCTTGTGAATCACTTAGACTAAAAACAATTTCGCAGTAAATGTTAATATTTTATTGACGTTTTAGTAACCGTGTCATACCCTAATGAAAGCGCTTACATTAAAAGGGCTTTTTATTTGACCTTTAATGTAAGCGCTTACAATTGACTGATTAAAACTATACTCTATATATATCAGTTGAGTACTAACAAACACATAATGTTAGGGTTCAATGCAATGAACAAATTCAAAACACACTTAACACAACTAGCAATGGCGCTTTCTGTAGCGACTTTAGCTGGCTGCGGTGGCTCTGCCACAGATACAAAAATAGATACTGTCGATCCAACTGAACCAGTTTCAGATTGGGTGATGGTTTGGGAAGATAACTTTGACGGCGATGCCATTGATGACAACAAATGGAATTTCGAAATAAACTGTGCGGGTGGCGGTAATAACGAAAAACAATGTTATACCGACAGTGAAGAAAACGCCTTTGTTGCAGACGGTATTCTAAATATAGTTGCATTACCTGCAGAAGAGGGTGCAACAAAACCTTATACATCTGCACGTATCAATACTCGCTATAAAGCTGATTTTAAATATGGTCGCTTTGAAGTACGCGCAAAGCTACCTAGTGGGCAAGGTTCTTGGCCTGCGTTCTGGATGATGCCAACCGATGAAGTTTACGGTGGCTGGCCTCGCTCTGGTGAAATTGACATTGTTGAGTCGGTTAACTTAAAAGTTCCAACCGAAGATGGTGTCGAGTCAAATATTTACGGCACGCTTCACTATGGCAAAGAGTGGCCAAATAATGATAGCAGTGGTAAGGCTTATGCATTTGACCAAGGGTCAAACCCTGCTGATGACTTTCATACTTATGCTATTGAGTGGCAAGAGGGTGAAATTCGCTGGTATGTTGATGACTACTTATACGCGACACAGCGCAAGTCAGAGCTACTTTACAATGCAAATGGTGAAGCGCTGGCTCTAAAACATAAAGGTTGGTACACAGAGTACTTTGACCAAACAACTGGTGAGTTAAAAACGTTTTGGGATGAATCTCCTTATGACCAAGAGTTTTATTTAATTCTTAACTTCGCAGTTGGCGGTGATTGGCCTGAAAACGTTAATGCAACCGGTATTGATGCAAGTGCATTCGAAAATGGTCAAACTTTTGAGGTTGACTATGTACGTGTTTATGAATGTGCTCAAGACCCAGACACAGGTAAAGGCTGTGAAACAGTTCGCCCTGGTTACGACAATTTAGAAGATGCACTTGTGCAAGGTGCAGCCCCGGCGCCAACACCACCAAGTGATGGCACAGTCACACCACTTACTATCTTTGATAGCAGCTTTAACCCTAACTGGCCTGCGTGGGACTGTTGTGGTGGCACAACGCCAGGGTTAGTTGAAGATGCAGACCGTGGTAATGTAGTTGAATTTAGTGTGGGTGCAGAGCCTACAGTAAATGGCTTTATTAGCCGTGATGCCTTTATTACCGATGAAAATGGTGAAGCGTCTCCTTATGATGCTAGTGCACTGTTAGAAGACGGCTATGTAACGTTTGATATGCAGGTGACGTCTTTACCATCAACGGCAGATGTTAACTGGTACTTTAAAATAGAAAGTGATGGAGGGGATAAAGCCGTTCAGCTAAATCTAAACGAAAGTAATGAAGGTGTTAGTCCAGTTGCTGGTGAATGGCAAACCTATACTTTCCCAATACAAGCATTAGCTGACGCTGATTTAAATGTATCGCTAATTGATGTGATCATGATTTTCCCTGAATGGGGGCAAGGTGAGGGTGCTGTTTACCGTGTTGATAATGTTGAAATAACCAATGGCGGCACAACAACATTACCTTCATTAACTTTATTCACTGATGAAACTAATCTTGATTGGCCGCTATGGGATTGTTGTGGTGGTTCAACACCTGTTGAAGTAGTCGACGACGAAGAACATGGTGTTACTGCAGAGTTCTCTATTGGTGCAACTCCTACGGTAATGGGCTTTATTAACCGTACTTCATCTGGTGGTAGTGGTACGCAGTTTGATGCATCAGCATTGGTTGATGACGGCATGCTGCAGTTTGAGATGAAGATCACTTCTTTACCATCAACACCAGATGCGGCTTGGCTATTAAAAGTTGAGTCTAATGAAGGTGCAACAGCAGTAGAAGTTAACCTTAACACAAGCTCAGAAGGTGTTGACCCTGTTGCTGGTGAATGGCAAACATACACGTTCCCAATCAGTACTTTATTAAACGCAGGTTTAGATGTGAGTGCTATTGATGTAATCATGATTTTCCCTGCTTGGGGTCAAGGTGAAGGTGCAGTTTACCGTGTCGACAATGCTCGCATTTATGCACCAGAACAAGAATCGGCAGCATCAGAGCTGACGCTGTTTGCCGAAAACGTGGCAGATCAGTGGAGCATTTGGGATTGTTGTGCTGGTAGCACGCCAACAGTCGAAACTGACGATGAAACTCATGGCTCTGTGGCAGAATTTCAAATTGGTTCTACCGCTACGGTAATGGGCTTTTTAGCTGATGATGGCGTGAGCTTTGATGCATCGCACTTATTATCTGAAGGTGTGGTTCGTTTTGAAATGAAAATTGTTTCAAACGCCAGCGACCCAGATGCTCAGTGGTTATTCAAAATTGAATCAAACGATGCAGGTCAAGCTGTGGAGCTTGCGTTAAGTGCAAGCCAAGAAGGTGTCGAGCCTGTGGTTGGTGAGTGGCAAACCTATACTTATACACTTGCCGATTTACTAAGTGCAGGTCTTGATATTAGTGCAATCGACGTTGTTATGGTGTTCCCGTCATGGGGGATGGGTGAAGGTGCGGTTTACCGTATTGATAATGCAGTTATTGCAAACCCGTAATTAACATTGGCAACAAGTGATGGGTGCTGATTACAGCACCCAGTATCCATGACAACATATTGCAAAAGCAGGTATATCATGAAAAGCACAAAATTTATTAAAACACCTCTTGCAGCGTCAGTTGCGATGATTTTAACCGCAGGGCTAGGCACTATGTCTGCTTATGCACAGGATGAGCAAGAGAAAGCTGATAACGAAATTGAAGTTATCGAAATTAAAGGTATTCGTGGCAGTCTGATCCGCGCCATGGATATGAAACGTGATGCAACAGGTGTTGTAGATGCGATTTCAGCAGAAGAGATGGGTAAGTTCCCAGATACTAACTTAGCTGAATCATTACAGCGTATTACCGGTGTATCAGTGAGCCGTTCAAACGGCGAAGGTAGCGAAATTACGGTACGTGGTTTTGGCCCTGAGTTTAACCTAGTAATGCTGAATGGCCGTCAAATGCCAGGCACAGGTTATACGCGTTCATACGCCCTTGAGAATATTGCCGCTGATGGTGTAAGTGCACTTGAAGTAGCAAAATCAGGTCAAGCTGATGTACCAAGTGGTGGTCTAGGTGCTACTGTAAATATTATTACAACTCGTCCATTAAATAGCCCAGGCGAAAAGTTTAGCTCGTCGATTAAAGCTATTCATGACTCGTCAAACGAAAAAGGTGATGATGTAACGCCAGAGTTTTCAGCGATGTACAGCAATACCTATGCTGATGATACATTTGGTTTTGCGGCATCATTCTCTCATCAAGAACGTGATTTTCAACAGCAAAGTGCCAATATTCAAGGTTGGCAGGCCAATGTTAACTTACCAACCCTTGATGAAGGTGACTACATTGACCCACGTGCAGTAGATAGCGAAGGCAATCGTGTCGGTAATCATTTCTTCCCGAAAGACATGAACTACAGTATTGCTGATGTTGAACGTGAGCGTACTAATGGCCAAGTAACTTTACAGTACTCGCCAATTGAAAGCTTTACTGCAACGGTTGATTACACAGCAAGTCGTGCAATCACCGGTGTTGAAACTGCAGGTTGGGGTATTTGGAATGAGTTTGGCAGTAACATTAATAGTTATGAGCTTGATGAAAATGGTACAGCGCTTTATGCTGATATCAGTGGTAATGATGGTTCATTCACCGCAAGCCGTGCCACTACAGAAGTTAAAGCACGTTCAATTGGTTTAAACCTAGAATGGCAAATCAATGACCAGTGGGAAGTTGAGTTCGATTATCATGATTCGAAAAACGAAACAGATAACGGCGCAGATGATGGTTTAGGTTCTGATGGCCAAATCATTCTTGGCTCAGATCAGTTGCAGAGCAAAGTGTATGATTACCGCACTGGTGAAATTCCGCACGCTTACGTTAATTGGAACAATGGTACGACGGTACTTGATCCAAGTGAGATAGATTCAAACTTCAGTCAGTTTATTTACTCACCAGGTGAGTCTAATGTTGAGCAAGCTCAGCTTCATGCAACCTGGTTCAATGAAAGCTTTGAAATTCCACTAGTTAAAGTGAAATTCGGTGCAGCCAATACTAAGCAAACTATGGGTGGTTTTACTGCTTGGAGTGGCTTACGTGGCGGCCCTGGTTTTAATCCATCTTTCACCGAAATATTCCCTGATGGCATGTTCACTTATAATGATACTGGCGACATGCTAGATCAGTTTGCCGGTGGTGGTAGTGCCCTAGAGCCAAATTATTATTACACCTATAGCTTTGAAGAAGCGTTAGCTCGTCAGCTTGCTTATTTAAACGAAGATTTATTAGGCGATAATCAATATTCAATTGACCCATTCTTTGATGGTATCGACAGTGAAAGCTACGTAGAAGAGAAGACACAAAGCTTCTATGTGAATAGCTTATGGGAATTTGAATTATCTGATTACTTTGTTCAAATCAACGCAGGTCTTCGTTATGAAGAAACCGATGTGACCAGTACGGTTCGTCAACGTGTAGAAAGCCAGGTGAACTGGGTGAGTGCATCTGAGTGGATCATGCAGTACGAAACTGGCGGTACAGATAATTTTTACCAAGAAGAAGGTAATTATGATATCTGGTTACCAAATATCGACGTAAAAGTTGAAATAACAGACGAGCTAGTTGGTCGTGTTTCATGGGGTAAAACCATGGCACGTGCGCCGCTGGGTAATTTGGCTGGTGGCCGAAGCTTAACGGGTAGCCCGAAACCGGATGCACGTACTGGCGGGCAAGGTAATACTAACCTGTTGCCGTTTGAGTCGACAAACCTCGATTTATCACTTGAGTACTACTACGGCGAAGGTAGCTACGCATCGGTTGGTTACTTCAAAAAAGATGTAGATAATTTTATTTCAAACGCAACACAAGAGATTACGATTGATGGCTTATACGATATCTTAAATGGTCCTCGTTACCTTGAAGCTGTGGCATCTGTAGAAGCGCGTGGCGAGCAAGCTACTACAAATGCAATTTTCAATGAAATGCTGGCATTAGGTTATGGTAATGCGGATGGTGCCATTGAGCCAACGAGTTCAGATCCATTGATGGTATGGAAAATTACCCAACCGCAAAATACTGATAGTAAATCAGTTGACGGTATTGAGGTTGCTGTACAGCACTTGTTTGGTGAAAGTGGTTTTGGTTTAGGGGTTAACGCAACATTTGTAGATGGTGATGTTGAATTTGATTCAAATGACCTTGAACCTCAATTTCCATTAGAAGGTTTAAGTGATTCAGCTAACTTCCAAGCCTTCTATGATAAAGACGGCTTATCAGTAAAAGTAACTTATGCATGGCGTGACTCTTACTTAATTGGTGTTGGTCAAGCGCAAGGTTCGACTGATGCTCCGCCACAGTTTGGCGATACTTTCGGTCAATGGGACTTAAGTGTTAACTACGACATCAACGAAAACATGACTGTTTTCTTTGAAGGTATAAACCTTAATAACGAAACTGAGCGTGGCTACGGTCGTTACGAAGAGCAGTTCTTATTTGCTCGTCAATACGGACCTCGTTACACAATTGGTGCCCGTTATAGCTTTTAATATGTGATCCCGATGGAACAAAAGCCGCTCAATGAGCGGCTTTTTTTATTTTCGGCCCTAAACCACCTACTTCAGTAGGTGGTTATCATCATTTAGGCTTTGCCTGAAAAAATACTCATGTTAATTCCTTACTTGATTTTTAGCGAAGTCATATAAGGAAAA